>NZ_PYNV01000010.1:0-165369 GCF_003026095.1 Photobacterium sp. GB-72
GTGCATCTTCGTAAGAAGTGGCAGTAACGATTTCGATAGTACGGCTTTCTAATTCAGCGATTAATGATTTAGTTGCACGATCGGCAAAGCTGTTTGGAGTAATGTTTTGGTGCTCAATAACGAGAGCACGCATTTTATTAGTACTATTATTGTTGTTCATAATAACGCCTGAATAGAATGATTGATGGCAGGTGTGTTTTACCACGACATAATTAATATGAAGTAATTAAACGCCTTGCCTAATACTTTTAGAAGGGAATAAATAATACTGCTTATTAATGTTTATATTAATTTTCAGTGTATTTATTATTTATTCCCATTTCATTTCTAGCTGGTTATTAATAAATTTCTTTAGTATCGAATTTATTAAATCTTAATTAGTTTGCTTTAACTTCTGGTTTAGTATCACGTGCTGCGATGAAACCGTAGAAGATGTAACCGAATAGCGTCAAGATGGTACCGCCGAATACTGCTGTCGCACCACAAGCGTATACACCGTAGATGCTGTAGATAACAGCTAATGTACCCACAACAGCGCCTAGGCGGTATTGTTTTGGTGTAACCATGTTTTTGCGAAGTAGCACTTCCAAACCTGTCATAGATAGGATGTAAGGTACCATGTTAATAAATACGGCTAGGTTCAATAGCGCGTTGAACTGACTGATCAAGTTTGGAGAGATAGTCATCACCGCTAGAATTAACTCAGCAACTAGCATGATAAGCATACCGGCAATTGGTGCACCTGCTTTGTTAGTCTTAGCAAAGATTTTAGGGAATAGACCTTCATCTGCCGCTGCTTTAGATACTTGAGCGTTAGTGAACTGCCAACCTAATAGTGAACCGATACATGCGATAACCGCTGCTAGTGTAACAATGTTACCTACTGTTGGGTTAAACATGTGGCTGAATACTAAGCCAAATGGTGCAGTAGATGCTGCTAGTTCTGCGTTAGGAATAATACCCTGGATAACACCAGTAGACGCAATGTAGATAACAGCAGCGAAACCTGTACCAAATAGTACTGCTAGTGGTACGTTACGCTCTGGATTTTCAACTGCATCAGAGTTAGCACCAGCAGATTCAATACCTAGGAACGCCCATAGAGTCAGTGCGATACCTGAAGATACAGAGTGCATTGTTGTGTCATGGTGTGGGTTCCATGCGCTCATGAATGTTTGTGGATCGAACCACCACCAACCGATAACAGATAGACCAAGTACAGGTAGAATAATACCCCAAACAGTGAATGCTGAGATTTGACCTGTGATCTTAGGACCACCAAAGTTAGCAACCATAGTAATGATAAGAATCGCACATACACCGAAGAAAGTGTGTACTGGCGTATCTAACCAAGGCATGAATGGCTTAATGTAACCAACAGCTGATACGGCAATTGCTACACAACTAATTACTAGACATACATAGTATGTGTAAGAAGAGATAAAGAAAGATGATTTGCCGTGTGCTTCTTCTGCGTAAGCTGACATACCGCCTGAACGTTTACAAAAAGCACCACATTTAGCAAACGTGTAAGCAATACACATTGCACCTAATGCTGTAACCACCCAAGATAACATTGAAATAGCACCAACTTGAGCCAAGCTCGCTGGTAGCATAATAATACCGGAACCCATCATGTTAACTGCAACAAGTACAGTTAAACCGACAAGGCCCATTTTTTTAGTGCCAGTATCTGATGACATATATTCACCTATGATTAGAAGGTAATAACTACTAAATAAGAAAGTAGTTATCGTTATATTTAATAAGACCCAATCCATGGCGAATTCATTAATAACATTAAGGTTATTATTTTATTTTTTAGTAGGGGGAACTAACTAAAAAATAACTCAGATATAAACCTTGGATATTAAGACTTATATATGAGAGTGAATTCGTTGTCCTTTCGATGAAGCGTATAATGCGACTGTTTTGCTTAAAAAAAAACGTTAATTTCGGAATGAAACGTTCCATTTTTAGTGTCAATAATGACAAACAGTATCGTTATTCGTTCAGTAACTATCGTGAATAACGTCAACTCATGAGTTGATGCTGTCAGGGCGGAGGCAAAAATAGCAATGAATAACAATGGGTTGTAAGTCTCGCGGGGTGAGATTTATCATGTGAAATAGACTTGAAAAGTGAATAGTTAAAATATATTTATTCGCTTTTCGTGCGATTTAATGCCATTTGTATGGTGTTTATTTTTTTCTTATTCAGGGTTAATTTTTATTTAATGACAGTAAAAAGTACTTTTTTAGTGAGAAATCGACGTCACTTTGAGAGGTTTAGTAAAAACTTAAATGATACGTTCAGGATTCATTAATAATAAATGGAATATTAATAATATTTTTAATCGTTTTTTGTAATAAAAGACCGTCATTATTTTCAATAATACGCATTGATTTATTATGCCTTTAAATAATTTAGGTGTTGGCGGTGGATTAATGAAGCGTAAATTCGGTTTTACTCTTTTAGAGTTAGTCATCGTTATTGTTAGCTTAGAGAGTTTAGTTGTTGTTGCGATACCCCAACCTCGTAACCATCAATATCAAAGCGATGATTAGTGGGAAAGAAACAGCTTTATTGAGTACCGTTGATGCTATATCGATAGCAAATGATTACCCCACTGCAACGAAGAGGGGTATTGTTCAAGCGCTAGCCTCACCGAATACTTGATATCATTATCGAATGGATATGAAAACACTCACGTTAAGTGATCATTGTTGGAGTGGTTGGGCTGGCAGTATGCTGACAATAATAGATTTTAGATACGCATTATTATGTCATGTACGTTAATTTCGCAGAGGGAGCGGAAGGGGCTGGTCATACTCCTCCCTTTCATTTAGAACGCTATTTTAAGATCTGCTATCAAGCAACCGACAATACAGCTCATAACAATGAGCCTAATTTGTTAAATGCCCGATGATTACAGTCATTGATGATAAATGCTGAAGCAATATCTATCACGATCAAAGAAAAAGGCGCTAAATTAGCGCCTTTTGGGGTGTTTTTTAAGAAGAAATACTTAAGCTGGCGTGACGCGAGAAGTGCCATCGTCAGAGATGTTAATTTGAACGCGCTCACCGGCGTGGAACATGACGTTAGGGTTAACCTGCTGCACGATAGAAACGGTACGACCACTATCTAGCTTTATTGTTAGGTTTACACCATTACGCTTAGTGACTTCGTTACCTGCTTCGTTACCAAGGTAACCGCCTAATAGCGCACCACCAATTGCCGCAATTTGCGAGCCGGTACCACCGCCTACGCCTGAGCCTAAAATCCCACCAATAGCACCGCCAGCAAGTGTACCAATACCATTACCGTTACCATTTAGTGTTACCGCTTGGGTACGAGTTACGGTGCCGTAATATACTTCTTGCATCTGGCGTGCATCATTAACATTGTAAGCATTACCATAAGGATTGGTTGCACAGCCTGCGAGACCTAACGTCGATAAAATCACGGTTAAGACAAGTATCTTTGTTTTCATGTTGTTTCTTCAATAAAAATACAGTGTTTAAATATTGGGTGTAATTTGAGCTTATTCGATAAGAAAAGAAAGCACGAAAACTCATTTTACTAAAACAGTAAATATAAGGTATTGAATCTGTTAATACGTTCTCTTATGTCCACTTTTATCAGCATGAAAAGTGTTAATAAATGCCGAGAAGTATTGGTGTAATTGTGCTGCTTCTGTTGTGAATTGAAGTTGAGTCAGTAGCGCTATCCCTACTTCACAGGTACATAAATTACCGTCTTGCTGATTACGTCGTAAGGCGTAGTTTGATGTCTGTTGTGGCGTTAAAGCTAAACGCGGTAAGTCACTAAGCCAAGGGCTTTTACGTACCATTTTTTTTGCTTCTTGCCAGGTCGCATCAAGAATAATAAACAGGGGGATGGGTTGGTCAGTATGGGCTTGAGGTAGCTCAATAGGGGGATGTTGCTCATCGCTTGGGAAAACCAGATAGGCTTGGTAGTGAGGATCACGCAGTTGCGCGAGCAAGTGTGCTGGCGGCTCGGTACGTTGCCATACCTCAACGCGGCAATGAGGCAAACTGTTTACCAGCAACTTACCTGTGTTGGTATCTTTATTAAGCTCTCGAGGGTGAGTTAATAACACAAAGTGTGCGGGGCACTGAAGGTGTGGCTCAAGGTTGCAAATACAATTGTGCTGAAAGCCACAGCGAGGGCATGACATGGTTATTTCTCCTAACCTCAAATACCCTTGCAGTGTGGCATAAATCGATGTCTTAAGTCACGACAGTGATAATGGCGTTTAGTCTTGTTTTGTCAGTACTAACCCATTATTGCCGATATGATATTTCTGACCGTTGACGGTTTCTTCTGTTGCGCTGAGCTGCTTCTTACTCGGATCAAAGGTATAAATACGTTCGCTATTGAGCCCATGATGTGAGGTCATCTTTACTTGCAGTTGAGTGTCGCTGATCGCTTGCCAATTCCCGTTTTCTTTTAGACTTGGATCGCCATTGGTGTATTGATATGTGGTTGTTGCAGAGTGATCGCTTTTAAGGCTCAGTAGAGTCGTTAATCCCATTTCTGGCTGACTTTTATACTCACCCACCCAATTACTATTACTGTCATCGCCACCAAAGCTACTTGGTAACCAACTTGCACAGCCAGTTAGCGTAGATGCGGTAAAGATAAGGGCGAGGGGTAACCGTGAAACTGTCATTTTATTCTCTCTATGGTAGGCTCAAATTCATGAGGAAGTTGGCAGTAATGGTAGAACAATATGGCCTATTGGTTATTTAAAACCGAACCAGATACATTTTCTATAGACACCCTAAAATCACAAAAAGTTTCACCTTGGGAAGGCGTCCGTAATTATCAGGCGCGTAATATGTTACGTGACGAGGTGAAATTAGGCGATCAAGTCTTCATTTATCATTCATCGTGTAAAGATGTCGGTGTAGTTGGGATCGCAACGGTGGTGAAAGCCTCGTATCCCGATCACTTCCAGTTTGATCCCGAGTGCCCGTATTTTGATCCGAAATCAGATCCAGAAAATCCACGCTGGTTTATGGTTGATATTGAATACCAACGTCACTTACGGTTAGTTAGCTTAAAGCGTATGAAAGCTAATCCAGCCTTGGCTGAGATGCCATTAGTAAAAAAAGGCAGTCGCTTAAGTGTGATGCCAGTTACTGACGCGCAATGGCAGGAAATTTTAACCATGACAGGGCAGTTCTAAACTGTTTTTCAAGGGGAAAAGAAAAAGGCTGTGTTTAACAGCCTTTCTATAGGGGGATTATGCGTGATTAAGGAGATACTTTTCTAAGTAGTGCGCTACCGCTTCATCAGCACTTGAACCGATAACCTCATTATCTGGCAGTGCTTGTTTCACTTTGTCATGAGAGGTGCCCATGATTAAGCCTTTACCTGCCATTGATAGCATTTCAACATCATTCATCCCATCACCAAAAGCAATACAATCGTCTAATGTCAGCTCGAGCGCTTTGGCGACAGCGGCTAAGGCATCGCCTTTAGAGACACCCGCATCCATTACTTCTAAGCACCAAGGTGTGGAAAATGCGATATTCGCTTTATCTTTAAACTCTTGATTAAAGGCTTGCTCCCACTTCACCATTTTCTCATGGTCAAGATCATCACGGGTGAAGAAAACTTTTAATACGTTATCTGTCGGCGGGTTCTCAACATCAAATAACTGATAGTTAAAGCTATCGTGGAAATCACGCAGTGCTTCATTTTCATGATTAAGTAGCCAATGGTCGCCTTGGTACAAGTGAATGTGTAAATCAGGATCGTGCTTTGCGAGTGCAATAACGCCACGGATCACTTCAGGGCTTAAACTTTGTTGGAACACAAGATTACCGTCGGCATCATGCACACTGGCGCCATTTGATGTGATCATGTAAGCCGGAATGCCCAGTTTTTCACGCATTTCAGCGACATCTATATGGTGGCGACCTGTTGCAAATACAAAATGCTTATTGTGTTGATAAAGACGTTGTAAGACATCTTGAGTAAACGGGGCGATCTTATGCTCAGGAGTAAGCAAGGTGCCATCTAGATCTGAAGCAACAATTTTAAACATGTGAACTCTCGATAGTAAAACGGGCGGTAATGGTATGTAGCATGCCAATGAGAGATTAATTCTAGAACAAGTCAAAGAGGAAAAAAGAGGCTAAAGTTGGATAATTAGACTTCCGCTTTTCGTTCGCTTGATAAAAACGAAAGTCTGTTAGTGAAGATTAAGCAAAATGCGCCAAGAGTGCGGTAATCGCTTGGTTACGGAGCGGATCACTTTCAAATAAGATCTCATGGCGAGAACCTTCAATGATCTGAAAATCACAGTGTCCAGAGCCTTGGTTTAGCTGTTGATGAAATTGCTGCTGACAGGCGTTATCAACAATTTTATCTTCACTGCCTTGAAGTAAAAGAACAGGGATAGTGATGGTATTGGCTTGTTGAATCGCTCGACGTGCTGCTTTAATACTTTCCCATACCCAGTGATTACTTGCGCCACCAATGCGTAATTCAGGGCGGACATCATAAAGCTCGCGAAACCATTGGTAACGTGTTTGGCTGTGGGTAAGCAAGTTGCCATTGAACGGTTTTGCATAATAGGGCTTTTGACCAATAGCATAGTGAGGTTGACGACGAAATAATTCGGTGATGCCAATCAAGGCTTCGGCAAAGGGCTTTAAGTGAGGTTTAACATAGATGCCATGCATTGGCGCACTTAGTACGGCGCGATCAAAAAGAGTGGGATAACGAGCAAGTGCTAAACTGGTGATTGCCCCTCCCATTGAATGACCAAGGATGAAGTGCTGTTTATAACCTTGTGGTTTGACGATGTTTTGCATAAAAAGATGCAAGTCTTCAACGTAGTCATCAAAGTCTTCGACATACCCCAATTCATGATCGTCCACTAAGCGTTCTGACACGCCCTGACCACGATGGTCGAAGGAATAAACATGGTAGCCTTGTTTGACTAAATCATAGAACAGCTCTTGGTATTTCCAATAGGTTTCTACTCGTCCATTAACCACGATAATGACTTTATCACTGCACTTTGGGGTTAAACTGACCCATCCTAATTCACATTGTTTAACGCCCGTGAATTTTCCTTCGTGACGTTGTTGCCACATTTCACTTACCGCACTCGTCATTGTGTCTGTGAAATGTTCTTCTTGAGAAAAAGGGAGAAAAGTCGAAGGTTGACAAGTCATTAAAGCGCGTCCGAAATTTATCTGTTTAAAAATCATCACAGCAAATTATGGCGTGGCGATTACTGTGGATTAGTCAAAAATGGCATACTTAGTACAGTATACCTTATTTATCTAAGACAGAATAAGTGTATCCATATTGCTTTATTTGTTCTATTCAGGTTATAAACGCATTTTATAAATGTCATAAAAATTTCATTGAGATCACATGAGTATTGATGTTTGGTTAGCATATTTGCTCGCTGCAGTTATCTTTAGTTTTGCACCTGGCTCTGGGACCGTAAATTCAATCAGTAATGGGATGGTTTATGGCTGGCGTAAGTCATTAGCCTCTATTATCGGCTTGCAGTGTGGTATGGCTGCACACATCATTCTTGTTGGCGTAGGGCTAGGAACGATAGTCGCTGGCTCTGAGTTGGCTTTTACCATTATTAAATGGCTAGGCGCGGTGTATTTAGTGTGGCTCGGGATCCAAAAATGGCGCGAGAAGTCAGCATTAGCCTTAGATGAGCGTGATAGCTCCATATCGGCTACCACATTGTTTAAACGAGCAGTGTTTGTCAATTTAACCAATCCCAAAACGATTGTGTTCTTAGTTGCGTTATTTCCTCAGTTTATCAATCCAGTAGAACCTCAATTACCGCAGTTATTGGTACTTGGTATCACGACATTAGTCGTCGATGGTTGTGTAATGTTATTTTATGTACTGTTAGCGTCACGCTTTACCCGCTATATCCGTTCAACAACGGTGATGTCTCGTTTAAACCGTTTATTCGGATCTATGTTTATCGGATGTGGTGCTTTACTTGCTTTGGCTCGCGCGTAAATTTTGATGATAGATAAAGGAAAGGTTTGATGTATTCCTATGTTGCTCGTCAGCCAATTTTTAATCGTAAGCAACAAACGATTGGCTATGAATTATTATTTCGTGACGGAGAAAGTAATGCTTTTCCGAATATCGATGCGAGTGAAGCGACATGTCGCTTAGTTATGGAAAATTACATGGCGATTGGTGACAACCGCTCATACAAAGGTCAGCGAAATTTTATTAATTTTCCTGAGCATTGTTTGATTGAATTGATGCCATTATTACTGCCTAAAGATAAAGTTATTATTGAAATTCTTGAAAGTTGTCGTCCAAGTGATGAGCTTTTACAGGCAGTTAAACATCTCCACCAAAAAGGCTATCTCTTTGCGCTTGATGATTTTGATTGTCATCCTGAATGGCAGCGTTTCCTGCCGTATATATCCGTCATTAAGTTAGATTTACTGGCGCTAGGTCTCGATCAAGCCTGCCAATATGTCAAAGATAACCAGCACCTAAAAGCCAAGTTTTTAGCGGAAAAAGTCGAAACCTATGATGACTATTCGCAAGCATTAGCTGCGGGATTTCATTTATTCCAAGGTTATTTTTTCAGTAAACCTGAAATGCTAAAAAGCCGTAAAGTGGCACCATCAGAGCTTACAACGGTACAGCTACTGCATGAAATCTCCCATGATCCGGTCGATTTTTCGCGTATCGAAACCATTATTAGCAGTGATGTCTCTCTGTCCTATTTATTACTCCGTTACGTCAATACCGTGACCAAGCGCTTACGCTCACCGATCAGCTCATTTCGCCAAGCTTTAGTGTATTTAGGTGAAGATAACTTACGCTTATTTATTGGTGTGGTGGCGACCGCACATGCTGCGCTTGATAAGCCGAAAGAGCTTTATGCTTTATCGTTATTACGCGCCAAAATGTGTGAGTTACTGGTGACAAAAGGCGGCATTGTGCTGCGCTCAGAACAAGCTTTTTTAGCCGGGATGTTCTCGTTATTGGATGCCTTGCTTGATAATTCATTAGAGAGCTTACTGGATATGATCCAGCTTCAACCTGAAATTAAATCCGCACTTTTACAACGTAATGGGCGATTGGGCTTAGTGTTGGATGTGGTTGATGCGTTTAGTACTGCAGATTGGACACGGGTACAGATTTGTTGTCAGGTGTTGGGGATAAAAGAAAAAGTGGTGCATGAAAGTTATTTAGCTGCGGTTGAGTGGGCAGATAAATGTACCGCGGTGAATTTAAAACGATGAAAAAATGGGGGCTATGTAGTCTCGCCCCCGAATGGGAATCATAATATTGCAGTTGGAGAGCCGAAGCGGGCCGCGCCGTTGATACAGCACATATAATATGGATCAACTAAATCCATATCAGCTTGTCTATCTATTTTCTATTGGCGGTATGCATTTAACATCCATAGCAGTTTTTCTTGTTCACGGATGTAATCACCCATCAATGCTGCCGTACCTTCATCACCCGCATCACCTGCTTGCGCTAAAATTTGACGTTCTAAACGTAGCAAGACACTAAAGCCATTTACTAAGCCTTCAACACAGTCTTTACCTTGTGTTGCATTGCGATGTTCTTTGATATCACTCACGGTGAGGTAACTGCTGAAGCTATGATCTGGCGTATGACCAAGGGTTAAAATCCGCTCTGCAAGTTCATCGATTTTTAGCTGAAGATCGGTGTAGATCTCTTCAAACTTCACATGAAGTTCAAAAAACTCTTGTCCTTTAATGTTCCAGTGATAGCCACGGGTATTCATGTATAACACTTGGTAATCAGCTAATAATTTATTGAGGTCTGTAGCCAGAGCTTGCGCTTTTTGGGTATCGAGACCGATTAAATTCATTTCGCTAGTCATGCTACTTTCCTCACTTATTCGATAAATTAGCTAAAAGGTGCTGACCTCTCAGAAGATGTATTCATTATAGGGCGAACCTCATGATAGATATAACTGTTAGGTTCTATTGTACCAATAGGTTTTAGCTATCTTTATTGGCTAGATAAGCGAAAGCCACCAGATGTGATTCGGTAAACATCGAGTGGCTTTCTAAAGAGAGTGATGACTATTTACGCTGCGATTAGATCACCGTGGCAGTTTTCACCATAGCAAGGGGTGATAGGAAAAACTTAACCTTTTTCTGCCTGTGTTGCGGTCACGCTTTGGCTCAGTACCTTAATGCACTCAGAAAGGGCCGGGTTTAAGGTTTTACTGGCGGGATAGCACAGCCCTAAACGGCGGAACATCCGTGGTCCTTCTAACGGTACTGCCACCAATTGATTGGCACTTTCCAGTACCCCTGTAGGGAGAAACGAAATGCCAAGCCCAGCTTGAACCAAGTGCATGACTTGAGTTTTATGCTCAGCTTTTGCAACGAGATTAACGGATAGGCCATCACAGGCGAGTAAGCTAATAGTCTGCTGATGGGCTTCGCAAGGCGGGCACTCAATAAAATCATGCTGGTGCAATTGCTCAGGCGAGACCGACGGCAAGTTTGCCAACGGGTGATCAGGCAACATGCAGAGGACGTAATCTTCATCCCATAGCGGCAAAAAGATCTCATCTTCTGCTTTGAACATATCAAGAGTTAAGCGCGCATCGGCAGGTTTTTCGTGATCAACCAGTTCGAGCGATAAATTGGCAATGTTGTGGTGTAAAGTTGCAAAGACTTTCGCCAGTTGGCTTTGGCTTAAATCAGGAAAATTTGCCAAGGTCAGTGGTAATCGCTCGGTGCGTTGCTGGAACAGTTGCGGTAGGGTATTTACATCATTAAGCAAACGGATCGCTAACGGATATAAGTAGTGAGCTTCATCGGTGACATCAACCCCTTTTTTATGACGTAAAAACAGTACAGTATTCAGCTCTTGCTCTAGTTGCTTAATACCGTTAGAGATCGACGGTTGAGAAACAAAGCAGCGCTCTGCGGCAAGGGTGATGTTTTTTTCTTCATAAACTGCAATGAAAAAGCGTAGTAGTCGTAAATCCATCGTAAGTTACCTGCATATGATGCTAAGTGAGCAGATTATCATAGGAATCGAATAAGCGGGAAAACAGGCACAAAAAAGCCGGACATGGTGCCCGGCTAAAGGAGGATTACAGGTTAACCTGCGATGTTGTAGTAAGTATTCGCACCTGGGCCGACTGGGATACCCAGAACGAACACCCAAACATAGAACATGATGCTCCAGCCAATCACGAATACAATCGAATAAGGCAGCATAGTTGCTATTAGCGTACCTAAACCAAGGTTCTTCTGGTAACGAGTGGCTACTGCTAGGATCATACCGAAGTAGCTCATCATAGGGGTGATGATGTTGGTAACAGAATCACCGATACGGTATGCCGCTTGAATGGTTTCAGGCGCATAACCTACCAGCATTAACATTGGAATAAAGATAGGTGCGGTTACCGCCCACTGCGCTGATGCCGAACCAATCATGAGGTTGATAAAACCACACATTAGGATGAAGGCGAAGAACAGCGCTGGGCCTGTTAGACCAATAGACTGTAGGAAATCTGCACCACCAACCGCGAACACTTGACCGAAGTTAGTCCACTTAAAGAACGCCACGAATTGAGCTGCGAAGAACACCAGTACAATGTACATACCCATTGATGACATTGACACAGACATCGCGTTGATCACATCACGGTCGTTCTTCATTGTGCCTACTACTTTACCGTAGACAAAACCTGGGATGGCGAAGAACACGAAGATAAATGCCACGATACCTTTAAGGAACGGAGAGCCTGCCACTAAACCTGTTTGTGGGTTACGTAAAATACCGTCAGCAGGCACAATTGTCAGTGCGAGTAGTGCTGCAACAGCTAGCGCTGCAAGACCCGCCGCTTTCAAACCTCTCTTCTCAAGCGCAGTCAGTTTGCCCATTTTATCTTGGCTTAAATCATCACTGGCTTCAGAGGCATCGTATTTGCCTAGTTTCGGCTCAACGATTTTCTCTGTAACGAACGCACCCATGATGGTGATAGCAAAGGTTGAAGCAAACATGAAGTACCAGTTCACTTCTGGGCCAACAGTGTAATTAGGATCGATCATTTGTGCTGCAGTCTGGGTAATACCCGATAGCAGGGGATCAACCGTACCTAGTAGTAAGTTCGCACTGTAGCCACCAGATACACCAGCAAAAGCGGCTGCAAGACCTGCTAATGGGTGACGACCTAGCGAGTGGAATAGCATTGCCGCAAGTGGAATAAGTACCACGTAGCCAAGCTCTGAGGCGGTGTTAGAGATAATACCGGCAAATACCACAACCAGAGTTACCATGCGACGAGATGCGCCCATCACTAAACCACGCATCGCCGAAGAAAGTAGGCCTGAGTGTTCAGCAATCGCGACACCTAACATGGCAACCAGTACGGTACCTAGTGGTGCAAAGCCAGTGAAGTTTTTCACCAGGTTTGCCACGATAAGTTGCAAGCCTTCAGCATTTAATAGGCTGACCACGTGGATCATGCCGTCTGCAGCACGACCTGGTGCGCCTTCTGGTCGAGGATCGGCAACAGAAACACCGAAATAGCCTGCGATGCCAGAGGCAACTAAAATCGCGACACAGAAGATAGCGAAGAGTGTGATTGGGTGAGGTAATAAGTTACCTAACCATTCGACGGTATCAAGAAAACGGGTAAAAAGTGTTTTCTTAGGATGTGGTTGTTGTTGTGAAGCTGATGAATGCATCACTACCTCCAATATAGTTTTAATCCCATCAATGGGTACTGCTTTTGTGAATGAGATGTTATCTCGCAAAATGTTGTAAAATCAATGTTAAATTGTTTCTAATTGTAAATAGGTAATGAATAAGACTTTAAAACTTATCTTTGTATAGAATTTTAAACTGCTTTTACTGTTGTGTTTCTTGTTGCATAAAAAGTTTCAGTTAGATAAGAAAAGCGAATAAAAAAATCTCTTATCCATAATTTTTTTTGATGATAAACCTAAGAAATTGATATTTTTCACTTCTCTCAATCCGACCTATAGTGAATGCATCAACAACATGTCGGCCTGTTGAATATTTTTCGAATTACCAGAGTAGGAAAGTCTTATGTCTAAATCTTTAGTTGTTATTACGGGTGCAAGTTCGGGTATTGGTGAAGCAACAGCGCGTCAATTGTCTGCAGAAGGTTATCCATTATTATTACTTGCGCGTCGTGTAGATCGTATGGAAGCAATGAACCTACCTAATACACTATGTCGAGCAGTCGATGTGACTGATGCGCAAGCCATCCAAGCGGCCGTTACTGAAGCGGAAGAAAAGTTTGGTCCTGTTGATTGTTTAATTAACAATGCTGGCATGATGTTACTTGGTTTAGCTGATGAACAAGATCCAGCAGAATGGCAGACGATGTTTAATGTTAATGTGATGGGTATGCTAAACGGTATTCACGTTGTATTGGCAGGCATGAAAGCACGTAAACACGGTACAGTGATCAACATTAGCTCTATTGCAGGACGTAAAACCTTCCCTAATCATGCGGCGTATTGCGGAACTAAATTTGCGGTTCACGCGATCACTGAAAATATCCGTGAAGAAGTCGCTGACGATAATGTTCGCTTTATTACCATTGCACCAGGTGCTGTTGAAACAGAATTATTGAGCCATACCAGTAGTGACGCGATTAAAGCAGGCTATGAAGAGTGGAAAGAAGGTATGGGTGGGGTGATTGCACCACAAGATATTGCGAATGCGATTAGCTACGCTTACAACCAACCGCAGAATTTATGTATTCGTGAAATTGTGCTTGCTGCAACGCGCCAACAACCATAATGCGTTGGTGTTGAAGGAAGGAATGTCAGCGTGTCGTGAGTAATGTGAATAAAGACGCGCTTATTCAATACATGTTATTGATCCCCTGTTATATTTAAAGAGATGTTATTGGTATCAGTGATATTAATAACATCTCTTTTTTGTAGCAGAGGGATAGGTGATGAGAGAAAAGGTTGGGTATTTTGATCTTCTGCGGGTGGTTGCGGCCATTGCGGTAGTCGTGATCCATGTTTTAGGGCCGTATCGAGAACAATTAGGGCAAATACCTAACTGGGAATGGATCACCGCGATTACTTTTAACAGTTTTAGTCGTTGGGCGGTACCTGTATTCATTATGATCACAGGGGCATTAATGCTCAGTGATGAACGCCCATTTGAAGGGCGCTATTATTTCAAGCGCCGTGTCGGTAAAGTGTTGATCCCATTTGTTGTTTGGTCTGCTTTCTACGCTTTCTTCTCGGCGTTTTCTGCCTCAGGTACAGACTTTTCGACCAGTTGGAAGCTACTGACAGACATGCCTTTTCATGAAACTTACTACCACCTAGGTTTCTTTTACTACTTTATTCCTTTGTATGTCATAGTCCCTTTTTATCAATGGGCGGTACAACGTATGGAGCCTGGACAAGTAAAAGGGGTGGTGATGGTATGGCTGGTGATCACAGGATCGTATTTGTATCACATTGATGGCCTATGGAGTGAAACTTACCTGCTATACAGTGGCTATTTAGTCTTAGGCTACTGTCTGTACAAATATCATTGGCCTGCGATGAAGTGGCTTATTCCTTTAGCAATTGTGGCCTTGTTGGTGACAGATTATATGGTGGTGAGCCATAGTTTAGTGGCTGGCGAATATAAAATTGGTCGCTGGTTATCATACAAAACCCTGAATACAGCAATAGCGGCCGCAGGTGTCTTTGTTTTGTGTCGTTACATGTTTGATAAATTTAGTGAGAGTGCGCGTTCTCGATTAGCAATGCTGAGCCGCTATAGTTTAGGCGTGTATTTGCTCCATCCTATTTTCTTATGGCCATTGCGAAATTATGATTGGTATTTTGCGAACCCTCTGATTGCTATCCCTGTTTGGACAGTGATAGCGGGGGGGCTAGCGTTAGGAGCTAGTTGGTTATTAAGCCGTAGTTCGAAAACTGCTTGGTTAGTACCATAAAATAAAAAAGCCTGACAACGTCAGGCTTTTTTATTGCGTCCTATTGGCGGTTTAAATAGCGTTAATCACGCTGTAAGGCAAAGTGAATAAACTGCTGTCCACGATAGGTCATAGTGCCTTTATCTCCTGGGTTTAAAGCATGGTAATAGTGGATGCCCACCATAAATTCACGCTTTGGTCCTCCTGATATCGGCTCAACATAAATCCAATATTCTTCATCTTCTTCGCCCGCTTGAGCACCGATGATTTTATTGCTCTGTTTATCGAGGATCATTACGTCGAGTTTTTTCTCTGGCGCGCCAAGCCCCAGCGTATGTCGACGATAGCTAAAAATAAAATAGCCAAATGAGAAGATAAATAGAATGCAAATTGCCACGATGATCCCTGTTGGCATAACACTAACTCCTTGAACGATGAAAGACAGTTTCATGGCTATTATTCACAATCAGTGAAATATCACTAATCAATGGATAGAAAAGCGTGATCTATACGTGACAAAATGAAGCAAATTTTATGTTAGTTATATTGCATATTGGCACTTTAGTTGTAAGGTAAAGATATAGCATCAACAAGGAGTGGGCTCATGATTGATATTGAGCAAGTGATTGATCGTTCTCGCCGTATTGAAGATTTATTACGTCAGCATTATCACGCGAAAGGTTCTGAGCTTCAGCAATTAATTATCAGTTGTGAAGATCGCCTACCACATGATGTGCTAATTAAGCTGGATAAGATTGCTGAATTAAATAAACACTTCACTTCATCAGATACATTAGTTGATTCGAGTGATGAATTTATCAAGTTATGTAATTGGTGTGAAAAAGAGCTAGCCCCGCGAAGTAGTCGCTTGGTATGGGGAGTGGCTATTACATTATTGTGTGGCTTTACACTTGCGGCAATATGGTTTTATAGCGTGAATTGGCATCATATTAAGTTGTAAGCGTTAAATATTAGATTTTCTTATTTAGCCCGGTGCAGTAATGCGTCGGGTTTTCTTTTATTTAAAAATCAAAAATTGTAGGAATTTAATACGAATATTAACATTTTGTGACGTAGATAAAAAAATGGCGCCAATAGGCGCTATTTTTTGAAATTGATAATTCTTTTAGTAAAGAACGGGCAATGTCATTAGGCCTACAACAACTGCAATCATCATAAGTCCTTGTTTTTGTGAAGGTGTCATTATTTTTTCATCCTTTTTTAGTGGTTATTTTTTTCTTGACAAAAAGAATAACATTTTTTTGGCTGGTTTGGCAATTGAGGTTGGTGAAAAACTTAGATAAAAACATTTTAAAATCAAGATAAAGCTTTTAAATGGCAGAAAAAGAGAAGTTTATTGTTTTTTTACTATGGTGTTTTTTATGTTTTCTGTTTTGTTTTTATTTTATCTTTTTGATTTTATTGTTTTTATTGGTTTTTCGATGTGAGTGCGAATTGCTTAGTTATCAAAATAAGTGTTTATGTTATCTAGTCTTTTGTACTTTTATTTATTCTAACTTTTCTGTGGTGATGTTTGTTTTTTTATAACTAAATCAGTCGTTTTTTGTGTTTTTATTACCAAAACGCCTATTTGAATTGTGTTTTTATTTTTTTGGTGGTTTATTCACCAAGGTAATATGCGTAAAAAGTTACAGTGATAGCATGATTTTTTTTCTTATCTTAATGTTCTTATTGGTTTTTTTTAATTTGGTTTATAGTGTTCTTGAGGCTGCGATGTTTTTGGTGGATATAAAGTGGTAAAAATTAATAAAATAGCTTTTTACGAGAGATAAACGGTTGCTTTTACAATCTATCAAAGGTGCATTGAGGGCTGTTATGAGGTGGTTGTACACCATTTCTGATTATTGAGATGGCAAACACCATGATATTTGCTCACCTTTACAAAGAGTGTATTTAACAGCGTAGTGAATGTCTGATTATGTGGTTATGTATTATATTTTTAGCGGTATTGCACATTACTGCTGCTTATCGAGGACCACGCTGGCTTTACTATGTCAGTAAACCGTTAACGGTTATGTTGATGGTAATACTATGTGTATGGAGCGGTGCCCCTAGTTTTTATTACTGGGCAATTGTTATAGGGCTTTGCTTTTCAATCATTGGTGATATTTACTTAATGTTGCCAGCAGATCGGTTTCTTGCTGGCCTGATGAGCTTTTTTCTTGCTCATATTGCTTTTACCGTCGCATTTGCCAGTCAATGGCAAGGAACAATAAGCTGGTGGCTACTTGCGCTTTGTCTTGCCATCGGTATTGTCGTTTTTTTACTGTTGTTACCCTCTCTAGCACCACTACAAACGCCAGTTGCTTTCTATATACTCATTATTATGGCGATGACCTTTGCTGCTGGGCAGTATTGGTTGTTGTCCCATAGCCAAGCCGCACTATTTACCATCGTTGGCGCTATTTTATTTGTGCTATCAGATCTTACCTTGGCTGTTAAT
Organism: Photobacterium sp. GB-72; assembly: GCF_003026095.1. Classification (NCBI taxonomy): domain Bacteria; kingdom Pseudomonadati; phylum Pseudomonadota; class Gammaproteobacteria; order Vibrionales; family Vibrionaceae; genus Photobacterium; species Photobacterium sp. GB-72. The sequence goes on from NZ_PYNV01000010.1 coordinate 17,442, forward strand.
CGTTTTAAGGGTGAGTTCAGTGCCGCAACGGCGATCATTATGTCGACGTACTTTATTGCCCAAGGTTTATTTGTTGGCTCGGTACTCGTTTTATAGCCTGTCATTTGAGGAGTTATCTATGTCAGAGCAATGGCAGTGTATCTATAGCGCTTGTAATAGCTTGGAAGCGCACAGCGTGAAAGGGTTATTAGAAAGTGAGGGAGTGAATGCACGGTTAACGGGTGAGGCGTTAGGTGCTGCGATGGGAGAGCTTCCAGCGAATGTTGTTGAAGTGAAAGTATGGGTTGAGCAATGGCAATGGCAACGCGCACAAGGGATTGTCAGTGATTATAAACGCACTGATTACCATGATTGGCATTGTTCGCAGTGCGGTGAAGTGAATCAAGGGCAATTTGAATTGTGTTGGAATTGCCAATGCGACCGCGATCAAGAGCCTTAATTGAGGTGAAAAGTAAGTATCAAATCAACGTGCAAATGATAAGAAAACCCAACCGTCTTTAACCCCATTCTTTAATGCGTATCCCTTCTTGATAGATGGTTATTCCGAATTATCTTTTTGCTGTCTAATTTCCTCGTCTTACCTATTCCGCTATTAAGTACTTCACGATACTCTCTTTAATTATTGCTTATCAGTAATAATCTTTTGTGTTTTTATCGTATTGTTGTTTTCGGTGTAATTATTAATAATACATCCATCGAAACGCACAACGCGTTCACAAACATAAAGACACAAGGTTTTATTACTCATGAAAACAGTTATTAAAGCAACTATCGCAGCCGCTATCATCGCTATGTCTTACAACGCTTCAGCAAAAGATGGTGCGTTCACAGGTAATGTTCAATTTCAAAAAGCAGCGGCTAGCACTATGAATGCAGCTCACTACCAAAAACAAGGTACTGCAGAGCGTTCACACTCAGGTGTGGTATTCACACAATCAGCATCACAACTTACTTTTGCTGAAAAGCTACTGTCTGCTGCTGATAAATAAGCCGCTGAGCGCTGTAAACAATACGCCCATTTCTATTATTACCTATACGTAATAGTAATTTACTTTTAACTCTATTGTTTATATTTCAGTAAATGAGAAGATGTCGGCATCGACACCAACAACAACCATAACGATTCGATGCCAGTAACACTCACTTTGCTATTCACACTCTGTAAAAAATTCCGGCTTATGGCACATGCGATAAGCCAACATAAATTCTTAAATATTAACGGAGCTTCATTATGAGCAATGTATTCTACATGCCACCTGTAACATTAATGGGTCCTAACGCTATTCAATCTTTAGGTGCTGAACTTGCGTCAAAAGAGCTGAAAAAAGCCCTAATCGTGACAGACAGTGTATTAGTTGAAGTGGGTTTAGTGAGCAAACTAACTGACGAGCTTACTGCGCACGGCCTTGATTACACTATTTACGATGGTGTGCAACCAAACCCAACAGAGAAAAACATTGAAGATGGCCTAGCGTTACTTGCAAGCAGCCATTCTGATTTTGTGATTTCATTCGGTGGTGGTTCATCACACGATACTGCTAAAGGTATCGCACTTGTGGCAGCGAACGGTGGTCATATTCGTGATTACTCGAAAGGTGTACACCTTTCTAAAAAGCCACAACTTCCATTGGTAACCGTGAACACAACTGCTGGTACCGCTTCGGAAATGACCGTATTTGCAATCATCACTAACCAGGAAGATGAAACCAAATATCCTGTGGTTGATAAGCACTTCACGCCAATTATTGCAGTAAACGATTCAGAGCTAATGGTCGCAATGCCTAAGTTCCTAACTGCTGCAACCGGTATGGATGCATTAACACACGCCGTTGAAGCCTATGTTTCAACAGCTGCAACACCCATCACTGATGCATCTGCCATTAAAGCGATTGAACTGATTGTAAATAACCTAGAAACCGCAGTGAATGACGGCCAAAACCGCGAAGCTCGTGATGCAATGCAGTACGGCGAGTACCTTGCTGGGATGGCATTCTCTAATGCCTCTTTAGGTTACGTTCACTCAATGGCGCACCAATTAGGCGGCGTTTACGACCTGGCACACGGCCTATGTAACGCGATTCTATTGGCAGAAGTTTCACGCTTTAACGCCAAACAAGTACCAGAGCGTTTTGTTGATATTGCCAAAGCAATGGGTATCGACACAGCAGCAATGACCCAAGAGCAAGCAGTAAATGCAGCCCTTGAAGCGATTGATGCACTCTCTGAAAAAGTGGGTACTAAGCAACGCCTAGCTGATTTAGGTGTAACTGAAGACAAGCTAGCGTTCATGGCGCAAAACGCCCTAAACGATGCATGTTCTTTAACGAACCCACGCAAAGCGAGCCTAGAAGAAATCGTAGCGATCTTTAAAGCACGCATGTAATTACCCTGATTATCGGTAATGAGGTGATGCAACAAAAAAAGCGAACCCTAGGGTTCGCTTTTTTATTATCTTTAATTTGGTTACATCATATGCTTACGGCGGATATCAAGTAGGGCGAAGATACCAAAAATTAAAATGGACCATTTTTCCCAACCGGACATGTTAATTTTGTCGCCAAATGCACCAATAAATATCAGCATTTGTAAGCCATGCATCATAAACAAGAACGCTGTCATGATATATAACGCCATAGCAGCAACGCCAGGGAATGGGTGAACGATATTAATCAGTAGTACCAGCCAAACAAAGGCAATGGCAAGTTTTGCGATAAGTATTAGCGCCTTCATGGTTCCTCTCTTGCAAATAAGCGGTAGCAAACCTGTCCTGCCGTTTTTTCACGGTGTAGGTGCCAATGGCTTGGCGTTATCAGGTTGCCCAATTCCTTTTCTGCTTCAATATAGATCATTGCATGGGGAGCAAGCCAGCCGTTGTTTTCTAATGCGGCGATTACGTCTTGAATAAGATCTTTTCTAAATGGGGGATCAATAAAGACTAAATCATGTGCACGTCCTTGTTGTGACAAAAACGTTAAGCTGTCACCATTAACCACAGTGGCATTTTTTGCCCCAACGGTTTTTAAGTTTTGCTCTAATTGATTCGCGGCTTTTTTGTCGAGTTCAAGCATCGTTACGCTTTCAGCACCACGAGAAAGAGCTTCAAAACTTAAACCGCCGCTACCAGCGAACAGATCAAGGCATTTAGATTGATAAATGTCTTGCGCTAACCAGTTGAAAAGTGTTTCTTTTACACGGTCAGTGGTCGGACGTAGTCCTTCGACATCATGAACGGGTAATTTGCGTCCACGCCATTGTCCGCTAATGATGCGAACGAACCCGCCAGGACGATTATTTTGTGGTTTGCGAGTTGTTTGTTGTCTACGCTGCGTCATAGATTTTTTTGACCGTTAAGAAAATGATAGTATACACCTGTTTTTAGGCTGCAAATTGTACCAATCAAGCGCTAGGATTCGCCAATGGCAGAAAAAAAGAAACGCGGTTTATTTTCATGGCTCGGATTTGGCTCTGAAGATAACGATGCTCAAAAGGAACAAACTACTGAACAATCAGTAGTGGATGGGGCTATTGATAGCCCTGAATCAACACATTCCTCTGACGAGGCGAAGACGAAAGTTGAGCATAATAATGATGTTCAAACTGACGAAAGCGCTGCGGCAGAGCAAGAAAAGATTGCTAAGACCGATGATGTCGAATTGGCAAAGACGTTGCAAGTAGATGACACTGAAAAAAGCAGTGTTATTGAAGAAACTGTAACGACAGAGCCTGAAGCTTCAAATGTTCTTGAGCCTTCTAATGCAATAGATAATGCTGAGATTGTCGAATCTATCACTTCAACAAGCGTTGAAACAGGTGAAACTGAATCAGCGACGGAAGAAGAGATAGCAAAACCCGTCGAGCAAGAAAAACCAAAATCGGAAGGCTTCTTTGCCCGCTTAATGCGTGGTTTAAAGAAAACTAAAACCAACTTTGGTGCGGGTTTCTTTGGCTTATTTAGCGGTAAGAAAATCGATGATGAACTGTTTGAAGAGCTGGAAGAACAGCTACTCATTGCAGATGTCGGCATGGATACCACGCTGAAAATTATCGAAAATCTGACCGATAAAGCATCAAAAAAGGAACTTAAAGACGGCGAAGCCCTCTATGGTTTACTAAAAGATGAACTCGCTGGCATGTTAGCTAAAGTCGAACAACCTTTGGTTATCGATACTAGCAAAAAGCCTTATGTCATCTTAATGGTCGGCGTAAATGGGGTGGGTAAAACGACCACTATCGGCAAGTTAGCGAAGCAATTCCAAGCGGAAGGTAAATCTGTGATGTTAGCAGCAGGTGATACATTCCGTGCTGCTGCCGTTGAACAGCTGCAAGTTTGGGGTGAACGAAACCACGTTCCTGTTGTTGCCCAGCATACGGGGGCTGATAGCGCATCAGTGATCTTTGATGCCATTGAATCGGCAAAAGCAAAAAATGTTGATGTGGTTATTGCTGATACTGCTGGCCGTTTGCAAAACAAAGGCAACTTAATGGAAGAGCTGCGTAAGATTGTACGTGTAATGAAAAAGGTGGACGTTGATGCCCCTCATGAAATTATGCTAACTGTCGATGCGGGCACCGGTCAAAATGCCATTAGCCAAGCTAAATTGTTCAGTGATGTTGCTCCTGTATCAGGAATTACGATCACTAAATTAGATGGTACAGCGAAAGGTGGTGTGATCTTTGCGGTGGCAGATCAGTTTAATATTCCGATTCGATACATAGGTGTCGGTGAAGGTATTGATGATCTCCGTCCATTTGCTGCAGAAGAATTTATTGAAGCATTATTTAGTGATGAGGAATAAAGTGTGATTCGATTTCAGCAGGTAAGTAAAGCTTATCGTGGCGGTAGGCAAGCCCTACAGAAAGTAGATTTTCATCTACGTCCAGCAGACATGGCTTTTTTAACTGGTCACTCTGGTGCAGGTAAAAGTACCCTGCTGAAATTAATTTGTGCTTTAGAACGACCAAGTGATGGCCAGATCTGGTTTAACGGTCATGACATCACGCGATTGCCAAATAAGCAGATCCCTTTTCTGCGCCGAAATATCGGTATTATTTTCCAAGATCATAAATTGTTAATGGATCGCAGTGTGTACGACAACGTCGCGTTACCACTGCGAGTGGAACAAGTCTCGGAAAATGAGATTAAGCGTCGTGTTTGTGCGGCACTTGATAAAGTTGGATTATTGGATAAAGCAAAATGTTTGCCGATCCAATTATCTGGCGGTGAACAACAGCGTGTGGGTATTGCCCGCGCTGTTGTTAACAAACCTATGTTACTGCTAGCTGATGAGCCTACCGGCAACCTAGATGCGGATTTATCACAACAAGTACTACGCTTGTTTGAAGAATTTAATCGTGTTGGAGTCAGCGTTTTAATGGCAACCCACGATACATCATTATTAGCGAGTCGAAATTATCGTCGCTTTGATTTACAAAAAGGAAATCTAAGGGAGCTTACTCATGGCGCGTAAATCTACGGGCTTTTTTGCGATCCATCGTCAGCAAGGAAGTGCCGCATTAAAGGATATGTTTCGTCGCCCACTAGGTAACTTTTTAACCTTAGCTGTACTCGCATTTGCGTTAACGCTACCGTGCACCTTCTACCTAATGGCTAAAAATATCACGGTAGTGGCAGATTCTTGGCAAAACCCTAGCCAAATTACGTTGTATTTGAATAACGATGTCAGTGACAGTGACGGTCAAGCTTTTGCTGATACTGTTAAAACTTGGCCTGAAGCAGAAAGTGTTCAATATATTTCAGCGGCCAAAGGATTAGAAGAATTCCGTCAACACGGTGGCTTTGAAAAAGCACTCAGTTTGTTTGATAGTAAAGATAATCCATTGCCAGCGGTGGTGATTGTTAAGCCTGCACCTGATTGGCAGGGCGATGTGCAAGCCCGTGCGCTAGCCGATAAATTAGGTAAAGAGCCACAAGTTAATGAAGTGCGTTTAGATAGTGATTGGTTACAACGTTTAGCTGCTATTCAAGATCTTGCTATAACGTTAGCGGCATTGATGTCAGGCTTAATGCTCTTTGCTGTGTTTTTAATTGTTGGCAATACATTACGTTTACAAGTGTTGAGCCATAAAGATGAAATCCAAGTGATGAAAATGGTGGGGGCAACCGACAGTTATATTTTGCGCCCTTATCTCTATGTTGGTGCTTGGTATGGTTTGATTGCGGCCGTGATTGCTTGGATCTTAGTGGCGATTGTGACATTACTGCTTGATGAAGCTGTGGCGAAACTTGCTAACCTCTATGGCAGCAATTTTAGAATGATAGGATTGAGCTGGGATGAAAGCTTAATTATGGTTATGCTTGCTACGTTTTTAGGCTTGTTGGCAGCACGACTTTCTGCTGGTCGACATCTAAAAGAGATCGAGCCTGTGTAACGTATTGTTTCTCAGCCCTGACATCATTTTATTTATTATTGATGCCTGTAATTCATATTCATTTGTACTTGAGCTTGCAATTGAACTATGTTTACAGGCATTATTGCATGTTCACGTAACGTTCGTTGTCGTTTATTTATCGTTACGATAGAACAAAAATAGCACAAACATACGAGGTCTTTGAATGTCACAAGAGATGTCTGCGATGGCTCTGGTATCAACGGAAAGTTTAGATAGTTATATCCAAACTGTTAATCGTTATCCAATGCTTACGCCTGAGCGTGAGAAAGAGTTAGCTGAACGTCTGCATTACGATGATGATATTAATTCTGCGAAAGCTTTAGTAATGTCGCATCTGCGCTTCGTTGTTCATATTGCTCGTGGTTACTCTGGTTATGGCCTACCAATTGCCGATCTTATTCAAGAGGGCAATATTGGTTTAATGAAGGCGGTGAAACGATTTAATCCCGAAGTTGGGGTACGACTCGTGTCGTTTGCTGTGCATTGGATTAAAGCAGAGATCCACGAATATGTACTGCGTAATTGGCGAATTGTGAAAGTTGCAACGACCAAGGCACAACGTAAATTATTCTTTAACCTACGTAAGTCGAAAAAGCGCTTGGGTTGGTTTAATAATGATGAAGTCAATATGGTCGCAGAGCAGCTTGGGGTTGAGCCTTCCGATGTACGTGAAATGGAATCACGCCTCGCAGCGCAAGATCCTACGTTTGAAATGCAAAATGACGATGATGAGCGTGATACCACACCGGTTGCTCCAGCTTACTATTTAGAAGATAAAAGCTCTGATGTCGCATTAACCTATGAAGAAAACAACTGGGAAAATCATGCTAACAATCGATTATCTCAGGCGTTAGCGAGCCTTGATGAACGTAGTCAGCATATCGTACGTTCACGTTGGTTAGATGATGAAAAATCAACATTGCAAGATTTAGCCGATAATTACGGTGTTTCTGCCGAGCGTATTCGCCAGTTAGAAAAAAATGCGATGAAAAAGTTAAAAGATGCAGTGGGCGATTTTTATTGATCCTTTGCCTCGTGAAGATGAGAAGCCGACCTAAGTGTCGGCTTTTTTGTGCCTGAGGATCCGTAATGACGCTGAGAAACAGAGTGATCTAACTTAGTTGATGGAGCAGAGTATCGTCTTGAATTTAATGAGATATACATCACAATTGTGGGTGTGATTGTGTACTAAATAGCATGTTATCCACAGCTTATGATCGGATCCTAACTATATGTAGTGGATCCTTTGTTTTTAAAACACATTATCAACGCAATTCACAGTTTTTTCCACAGGCGATTACTTTGTGTTCATGTTGTGGTTATGATCATCGACAAGCCCTTGTCTTCATTTGAAACTTCATTAGCCAAGAAGATACTTAGGTGTGGATAAACCCTGATTTTGGCATGGAATATATCCCTAAAAGCTGAGGTATACTGTGCTTAATAATGAGATATCGCAGTAAAACGTCAGGATCATGTGAAAAGGATCTTGTCTGGGTTTGGCGGATCATATTATTTAGCATATGTAGATCACGATGCGATGATAAAAATAACAAGTCAGGTAAAGGAAAATCATGGAACAGTTTCAACATATCTCAGTCGAGCAGGCTTATCAGTTATTACAACAAACGGATAGCCAGGCAGTTTTAGTCGATATTCGCGATCCTCAGTCATTTGCCCTAGCGCACCCAGAGCAAGCGTTTCATTTAACCAATGACACCATGGTTAGTTGGATGGATCAGGTGGACTTTGAGCAGCCGGTGATTGTGATGTGCTACCACGGTATCAGTAGTCAAGGCGCTGCACAGTATTTGATCAATCAAGGTTATGAAAATGTGTATAGCTTAGATGGTGGCTTTGAAGGTTGGCGTCGTGCGGCATTACCTGTGATTGAAGCATAAAGGCTTTACAGTGGTATCGAGCGCGCGATAATGATAGATCTTAAGTCAGATTCTATTTTTGAACAGAAAGGTCATCATTATGTATCGCTTAGCGGGATTTTATAACCCACGACAGGCACAAGCTTTTATCGATTATATGGCCTATCGAGGTATCGAAATATCGATGGCGCCAGAGCCTGAAGGTAAATTTGCATTATGGTTGGCAGATGAGCAATACCTCGTTGAAGCAGAAGCTGAGCTTAATGCATTTTTACTCGATCCAAATAATAACAAATATCAAGCGGCATCTTGGCAAGTCGCTGAAAGCCGAACCGCAAAGTTTAACTACAGTAATCCAAGTTTGATCAACATGGTTAAAGCTCAAGCTGGGCCTTTTACCTTATTGGTCATGGTCGCATCATTGGTGATTTATGGCTTATGGTTACTCGGGTTTGAACAGATCTTATTTGAATGGCTACATTTCCCGTTTATGAATGGCGATCAATGGGAGTTATGGCGTTATTTCTCTCATGCGTTACTGCATTTTTCTCCTCTTCATGTAATTTTTAACTGCCTATGGTGGTGGTTACTGGGCGGGCAAATTGAACGTCATAGTGGTTCTGCTAAATTAGTGCAGATTTTTTTACTGTCCTCATTAGTTTCAGGTTTTGGTCAGTTCTGGCTTGATGGGCCTAATTTTGGTGGTTTATCTGGTGTGGTATATGCGCTATTGGGCTACATCTGGTGGATGGGATGGCTGGCACCACAACGAGGTTTAGTGATTGCCCGCTCTTACGTTGTGTTTATGTTGGTATGGCTAGTGATCGGATTTGCAGAGCCGATGGGAATGTCGATTGCCAATATGGCGCACTTATTTGGCTTAATTTCAGGCTGTGTGATTGCGTTATTTGACGCTAAAGTGAATCCACTAAAGCAAGCTAAATAATTCAGAGAAAATATCGTTAAAGGGGCAGTTTGCTTTAACGATATTTCACCGCTTTTTCTTTTATTGATAAAGAAACTTAGTAAAGAGCAGTTCAGCAACGGGCTGTTGGCGCGTTTCTGCTAGCAGGAGTCGATTGACTTGATCTTGGCAAGCTCGGCGGATCTCTTCACGGCCAGCAAGCGATTTGATTTTTGCTTCTGGTTGTTTACTCACAATATCAATAATGGCATCACGGATAAGCGGGGTGTGGTGCTCAATATTGGTGAGGTTGGTTTGATTGTTTATCATCAAATCCACTTGGAGACGAATATAACCCAGCCGTTTACCTTGGGTAACATAGTTGGTTGTGATGTCAGGCTCTAACGTGTAGTAAGTGATTTGAGGGGGAGCTGCCACATCTTCATTAGATGCTATCGCCACTGGGCTTTGAAGCATGCTGACAAGCGTTAGCGCTGCCACAAAAACAGATAATTTTATCATTATACTTATGTTGTCCACTTAGTTTGTGAGAAACAGGTGTAATCTTTGCACGGTAACGATATTCGTACTGGTTACAGCTTGCTACAATAGCAGATCATTATGGTAATAAATTAACTGAATACAACCAAGTGTTATCGATCACGAGTTTGTTGATTAAGTAGTGAGAAAATGTCGGAATTCAAGCAGTTATATAGTCCGTTACTTGAAGGTGCTGTATGGTATCCAGCCTCTGAATGGGCATTAGAAGGAGGTTCCGTTGGTTCTTGGTTACTCGAGTCTGACTCTTTATCGCGCCGTTTAGCCGCGCATTGTCGTGTTTTTTCAGTCACAGTATTAGCACAAAACGTAATAAAAAATAGTGAGTTATCACTATCAGAACGTGCGTTATTAGGACACAGCGATTGCCTTGAACGCATTGTTATGCTCAATGGTGATCAACAGCCTTGGGTCTATGCTCGAACACTAATGCCGACCACAATATTATGTGGGGACGAAAGTGATTTAGCCGAATTAGGCGCAAATCCTTTAGGGTATCGTATTTTTAATGGCAACAATTCCCGTCGTGATGCTCTGGAAGTGGCAAGAATAGGCATGCCAGAACAATCGATTTGGGCTCGTCGTTCAAGATTATGGATTAATGAAAAAGCTATGCTGGTGGCAGAGTTGTTTTTACCTCGCTCACCTGTGTATGCAAGGAATAACAAATGTTAGAAATGACTAAGGCGAGAGCGTTTTGGCAATTAGCGCGTTTTGATCGTCCCATTGGTAGCTTATTATTATTATGGCCAACCTTGTGGGCACTTTTTCTTGCCGCAGATGGCATGCCAAATATAAATGTATTAATTGTTTTTGTCTTAGGTGTCATATTCATGCGTGCAGCAGGATGCGTGATTAATGACTTTGCTGATCGTAATTTTGATGGCCATGTTAAACGTACTAAAGACCGTCCAATGCCGTCGGGTAAGGTGTCTGAGCGCGAAGCGTTAGGCTTATTTTTCTTGTTAGTGCTGGTGTCGTTTTTACTGGTTTTAACCATGAATAGCTTAACTATTATGTTATCTGTGGTGGGAGTACTATTAGCGGCATGTTATCCGTTTATGAAGCGTTATACTCATTTACCTCAGTTGGTTTTAGGCGTTGCATTTGGCTGGTCTATTCCAATGGCATATGCAGCACAAGCAGGTGATTTATCGCTGAGTGCATGGTTATTATTTACTGCTAATATTTTGTGGACGATTGCGTATGACACCCAATATGCGATGGTAGATCGGGATGATGATTTAAAGGTTGGGATTAAGTCGACTGCTATCCTATTTGGACGTTTTGATAAGTTAATTATTGGCTTGCTTCAGCTTGCCACGTTGAGCTTATTGATTGCTGTCGGTATGGTGCTGCAATTAGGCCAAGTGTATTACTGGTCATTGTTACTAGCGTCAGGCTTATTTGTTTATCAACAGATGTTGCTTAAAGAGCGCCTACGTGAAAGCTGCTTCCGTGCGTTTTTAAATAATAACTACTTCGGCATGATTGTCTGTGTCGGTATTGTATTAAGTGTCTGCTTCTAGAAACATGACTTAACGCTGTATTTCGTGAGTTTAATTGTTGAGTGTTAAAGATATAAAAAAAGCGCCGTTATGGCGCTTTTTTTCGTTACGTATCTTTATTCTTGTTTGTCTTTAGCGTCATCTAAGTGCATCACCGCTTGGATGGTGAGGTTCACTTCCGGTGAGACTAACGAGGTGAGTAGATTCGCTAAGTTTTCTACTGGACGTGCTACCGCGTGGCACTCGTCATTGAGATAACCTTCGCTACGCAATGTTTTCACCAAAATACTAAATACACCCTTATCGAAAAACTCTGGTGCATTGATCCCGTGTAAACGACTTAGACGTTGAGCAAGCACTTGGCTGTGATGCTCTAAATCATTTTTCGCCATTTCAGGCTCTGCACGGAGTAAAGTTAGTGCAATCGCATAACGTTGTAATGTTTCAGATATCGTGCGAGCCAGTAGCTGAAGAGGGCCAATACGGGCATTATTGATAGAAATGTTAATCCCATCGTTAAGTAATAGACGTTGGCGTACAAGCTCATCAATGATCTTATCAATTTCAGTATTTAGCTGCTCATTATCAAAACGTAAGAACAATTCCGCTTTTAAGAATGGATACAGTAATTCAACTTGTTCATGAATTTCATCATTGGTTAAGCTTTGCTGCTGTACCACAATATGCGCAATCAACGACGGTAATGCGAATAAGTGAATGATGTTATTACGGTAGTACGTCATCAAGATCGATTGTTGACGATCAAGCGAAATAATATCGCCTAAGGTGTCATGCTCAACCACGAACTTATCCATTGCAACCGCATGCTCAATCATTTGCTCAGCATTTTCTTTTGGCGTTGTACACTGGCTTGAATATGGCGTATTACGCAATAGTTCAAGGTAGCATTCAATTTGCTGCTCTAGTACTTCACGGCTTAATGCGCGTTGTCGTGATGCCAGTAATGCAAGGGCGCATAACGTCATTGCATTGGTTGCTGCAGCGTCGTTAATATGTGTCATCATCTTAACGGCTAAATCGTTCACGACAGGCGTTAACCAGCTTGGTTTCTGCGGCTCGATTGGGTTAATGTCTTTGTGCCACTCAGGTACATTGTCATTTAAATATTGGTTAAGCGGAATAGGCTCACCAAAGTTGACATAACCTTCGCCTAAATTACGCAACTTACGTAATGTTCGGATAACTTGGCCGACATTTTCTTTCTCTTTACGCTTACCTTGTAGCTCTTTTGCGTAAGTGCCCACTTCCATTACATGCTCATAGCCGATGTACACTGGTACTAATGTAACGGGACGGTTTAAACCACGCAGCATGGCTTGAATAGTCATTGAAAGCATGCCGGTTTTCGCTGGTAATAAGCGACCAGTACGCGAACGACCACCTTCACTGAAGTATTCAACTGAATACCCTTTAGTAAATAACTCAGATAAGTATTCACGGAAGACTGTTGAGTACAGACGATCACCACGGAAACTTCGGCGAATAAAGAATGCACCACCACGACGGAAAATAGGACCGGCAGGGAAGAAGTTTAAGTTAATACCAGCGGCAATGTGTGGCGGTACTAAGCCTTCGTTATAAAGCACGTAAGAAAGCAATAAGTAATCCATGTGACTTCGGTGACAGGGCACATAGACTATTTCATGACCATCTTGTGCTAAACGGCGCACACGTTGGGCATTTTTGATATTCAAACCTTGGTAAAGTTTGGTCCATAGCCAGCGTAGGAAACGCTCACCGTTCTTGATCAGTGGGTAAGAGAAATCTGCCGCAATTTCCTCCATCATACCGATGGCTTCTTTACGTACTTTTTCAACCGGTACTTGGCGGCTGATCGCTTCTTCTTGTACCACTTTATCGATGGCTTTAGAGGCAAGTAGACGCTTAAACAACAGCTGACGATCAGGCAGGCGTGGGCCAGATGTCGCAATTTGCTGGCGTGAAAAATGGATTTTTGCCACGCGAGCTAATTTTTGTGCAATCGCATCATCGGTACCATGATGATCGGCCATATAACGCAGCGATACTGGCGTACTTAAACGCACTAAACAGTCACGGCCATGCGTTAAAATTGCCCAGAATTTTGCTGGACCATTTAACGGACGTAAGGTTGCTTTGCGTTGGGATTCTTTACCCGGTGCTCGTCCCCATAAAATAGAAGCGGGCACTAACTGAATGTTTAATGCTGGATCTTGTTTGTGTTGCTCAAGTAACTCGGTAAAGAGTTCAATCGAATCTTGAGGTAGAGCATTATTAGTGCCGAATACACTCGGGCCTTCAGCAACAAAGACAAAACGTGGAAAGCTACGGCCATTAATTTCTAACTTAGTTAATGGATCAGGTAGCCCTAATGCTTTAGCGCTGCTACGCAGTGTTAATAAATCAGTATTAGAGCAATACGGTAAAATGTAGGCGATTGGCCGCTCTAAATCTAACTCTAAATCAGCAACAGGATCAGATGGAATGGTTGCTGGTTTAACTAATAAAGAAAGCGGCAACTTTAATAATTGTTGATAAAATTTTTGCCAACGTGACATATTTATAACGAGCCTCAGAATCTTAATGCGCCGCAAGGATAGCAGAAAATGATTGATTTCATGCAGCTAAAATACAGTTGATAGCGGTTAAATTATCATTTTTTATGGTCTTTTATTGTTTCTTTTTGACCGATGAGTGGTTTAAAAAACAATCTGGCATGACCAGTGAGTTAAATCTAATTGATTCTACTGAAATTATTATCTTTGCGAGACGGCTGTCATTATTTTAGTACCTAAGCTCTGATAGGTTTGATTAACTGATCAAATTGGTGTTTTCGTAAACAATTGCCTTTTAATGTGGCTTAACACTGGATATACTCACAGTGAACTGTATAAAAAGACAGGTGACTCATGAAGCCGTTGACATTACGCCAACAAGAAGTCTTTGATTTAATCAAAGCAAAAATAGACGAAACAGGTATGCCACCGACACGTGCTGAAATTGCACGTGAATTAGGTTTTCGCTCTGCGAATGCGGCAGAAGAACATTTAAAAGCATTAGCACGTAAAGAAGTGTTGGAAATTATTCCAGGCGCATCGCGTGGTATTCGCTTACTTGTCAATCAAGAAGAGCCAGAAGAGCAGGGACTACCACTGATTGGTCGTGTCGCTGCGGGCGAACCGATTTTAGCGCAAGAACATGTTGAAGCGCATTATGAAGTCGATCCTATGTTATTTAAACCTCGTGCCGATTTTTTACTACGTGTAAATGGGATGAGTATGAAAAATATCGGGATTATGGATGGCGACTTGTTAGCTGTACATAAAACCCAAGATGTTCATAACGGTCAAGTTGTGGTTGCACGTGTTGATGACGATGTAACGGTTAAGCGTCTTGATAAGCAGGGAGCCAAAGTATTACTCCATGCTGAAAACGAAGAGTTTTCACCCATTGAAGTTGATCTTGAGCATCAAAGTTTAACCATTGAAGGCATTGCTGTTGGCGTGATCCGAAACGCTGATTGGATGTGATGGTTATTGAACGACGGATTGAGTGAAGCCAAAAAAGCGCAGTTAAAGCTGCGCTTTTTTATTGTCTTAAGAAAATGACGAGTAAGCTTTGCAAATCTAACTGATAATTATTATCATCCTTAATTCATAAGGAGATAATGATGACGAAAATAAAGCGCTACACCATTCCCTCTGACTTACTTCAACCGCTTTGGTATCGCAGCCGAGAAAGCTTAGCCGATGATGGTCTTATTTATGATCCGGTGGCTGCCGTAGCGTGTCGTCAATGTTATCTCGAACCTGATTGTGTCGGGCAACAAGTTCCTCAGCGTCAACTTTTACATGCCACTTTAACTTTGCAGTGCGATAAACAAGTGAAAGACTTCTTAACTCGCTATCCTTATGGGCAGGTTGTTAATCTTGGTGCAGGGCTTGATACCCGCTTTTACCGCTTAGATAACGGACGTTGTCGCTGGTTTGAGTTAGATACTGATGAAAATTTACTTTGGCGAGAGAAACTATTTCATCGCAGTGATCGTTATATGCTGAAAACGGGTTCAGTTACTGATCTCAGTTGGTTAAAGCGTCTACCGAAAAGTGCTCAAACACCGATACTTTTAATTTGCGATCAAGCACTATTAGCCTGTAATTCAGCGCAATTAGCGACATTTATCCAGCGTATGGGGTGTAGTTTTAGCCACATGGAAATGTGTATCGTGGTTGCGGGCGATCTATGCCATGTCCCTATTGCGAAAAAAATGGGCTGCGGTGAGTATCATCATGGCTATCGTGATCCTGCGCAACAAATGATTAATTGGTTACCGTGGGCTGAGTTGATTGATTGTTTTAGCCCATTTGATAATCCCTGTCCGAGATGGCGAACATGGCAACGTTGGATTGCTAAAATGCCCAGTATGAAATATCGCTTAACGCCTGTTGTTGTTCATTTGAAATTATAGCGAGGTATGAATATTACTATCGTTAATCTAAATAACGATTCTCGTACTTGTTGTAACTTATTGATATTGTGATACATGATAGCGAGTAGTTTATTTATATCTATATATCAAAGTGTTATCTACTTTTTTGTTAGTTATTTTATATCCATGATTCTTTGCGTATTCTGCGATTCCTGCCTACGTTAAATATATCGAGACATTTTTATGTGTTGGTATGTGCTGCTCAATAAATGCTTTAAATAATAAAAAATAAATAATGCCGATTTGATAGCTCAGCTGCATCGTTAGTCATAGAAGCATTCTGCCACATAAAATTCGTTCAATTGCATATTTGAATGACAGGGGAGGTCAGAGCGATGGTTCGTTCATTGATCGCAGGAATAGCGAGTGTACTTTTCTCAATGCCGCTGATGGCTGACACCATACAGCTTAATATGACACCGGGTGTAACGGCGGTAAGTCAGAATGTATACAGTCTTCATATGACCATTCTCTACATTTGTATCGCGATTGGTGTGGCGGTATTCGGAGTTATGTTTTGGGCTATCTTTCACCACCGCAAGTCAAAAGGCGCAAAGCCTGCTTCATTCCATGAAAGTACTAAAGTAGAAATTATTTGGACGCTGATCCCGTTCATTATCTTAATAGGCATGGCTATTCCTGCAACTAAAACATTGATTGCAATGGAAGACACCTCAAAATCGGATGTAACTATCCTTGTGACAGGCTCGCAATGGAAGTGGCATTACAACTATTTCAACCAAGACGTTGAATATTACTCCCACCTTGCTACAAGTGCTGAACAAATCAGTAATCAATGGCAAAAGCGTGACAACTATTTATTAGAAGTTGATTACCCCTTAGTTCTTCCTGTCGGGCAAAAAGTACGCTTTTTGATCACCTCACAAGATGTGATCCACTCATGGTGGGTGCCCGCTTTTGCGGTGAAAAAAGATGCTAATCCTGGCTTTATTAATGAAGCGTGGACACAAATTGATAAGCCCGGTATTTACCGAGGTCAGTGTGCCGAATTATGCGGGAAAGATCATGGCTTTATGCCAATTGTAGTTATAGCTAAGCCGCAAGCTGAATACGATGATTGGTTGCAGAAAACCAAGATCACTCAACGTAAAGCGCGTGAAGAAGAGCAGCGTTTGTTAGACATGCAAATGTCGTTAGATGAGCTTATGACACTGGGCGAAAAAACCTATACCGCTCGTTGTGCCATGTGTCACCAAGCTAATGGGGAAGGTGTTCCTGGGGCATTTCCAGCATTGGCTGGCGAAGGGGTTTCAGTTGATCCTAAAGGTAAGTTAGAACACATAAATGTTGTTGTTCACGGCAAGACAGGTACCGCGATGCAAGCGTTTGGTCCTCAGTTGAGTTTGAAAGAGTTAGCCGCTGTTATTACTTATGAGCGTAATGCGTGGGGAAATAATACTGGAGAATCGGTACAGGCGGCGGAAGTACAAGCGATTAAAAACGGTCAGCAACTATAAAGGAGAGTAAGCATGACGGATACAATGCGCCAAGAAGCTGAAATTGATACTGCTGGCTGTACTGACACAGAACACGACCATCATGCGCATCCTGCGAAAGGGTTAAAGCGTTGGTTGTTTACTACCAATCACAAAGATATCGGCACCCTATATTTGCTGTTTAGTTTAACCATGTTTTTTGTTGGCGGCGCAATGGCGATGGTTATTCGGGCTGAATTATTTCAACCGGGTTTACAGTTAGTTGAGCCCAACTTTTTTAATCAGATGACCACAGTTCATGGCTTAATTATGGTGTTTGGCGCCGTGATGCCAGCTTTCACCGGACTGGCTAACTGGATGATCCCAATGATGATTGGGGCACCAGATATGGCTTTACCAAGGATGAATAACTGGAGCTTCTGGATCCTTCCTTTTGCATTTAGCTTGTTGTTAGCTTCTCTTTTTATGGAAGGAGGCGGGCCTAATTTTGGTTGGACATTCTATGCACCACTTTCAACAACATATAGCCCACCGAGTACGGGATTGTTTGTATTTGCCATTCACATCATGGGAATTAGCTCGATCATGGGAGCGATTAATGTTGTCGTGACCATCGTGAATATGCGCGCACCGGGCATGACGTATATGAAAATGCCACTCTTTGTTTGGACGTGGTTGATCACCGCATTTTTACTTATCGCGGTTATGCCTGTTTTAGCAGGCGCGGTGACTATGGTATTAACCGATAAATATTTTGGTACGAGCTTTTTTGATGCGGCGGGTGGTGGTGATCCGGTGATGTTCCAACATATCTTCTGGTTCTTTGGTCACCCTGAAGTTTATATTATGATTTTGCCGAGTTTCGGTATTATTTCTGCCATTATCCCTGCTTTTTCGCGTAAGAAACTTTTTGGTTATAGCTCTATGGTGTACGCCACGGCATCCATTGCTGGGTTAAGCTTTATCGTCTGGGCACACCACATGTTCACCACGGGGATGCCTGTCGCAGCAGAGCTATTTTTCATGTATTGCACCATGTTGATTTCAGTCCCTACGGGGGTGAAAGTCTTTAACTGGGTGGCAACGATGTGGCGAGGATCATTAACTTTTGAAGTGCCAATGTTGTTTGCTATTGCGTTTATTGTGCTCTTTACCATTGGCGGTTTTTCTGGATTGATGCTCGCTATTACGCCTGCTGATTTTCAATATCATGATACCTATTTTGTAGTTGCCCATTTCCATTATGTGTTAGTCACTGGCGCTATCTTTTCGATCATGGCTGCTGCCTATTATTGGTTACCAAAGTGGACGGGACACATGTTTGATGAGCGTTTGGCGCAATGGCACTTCTGGTGTTCGCTGATCTCGGTCAACATCTTATTTTTCCCAATGCATTTTTTAGGATTGGCGGGTATGCCACGTCGTATTCCTGACTATGCCCTGCAATTTGCAGATATTAATGCCGTGGTCAGTATTGGTGGTTTCTTGTTTGGGGTCTCTCAATTGATATTTATCGCGGTCTTGGTGAAATGTATTCGAGGGGGAGAAAAAGCACCTGCCAAACCATGGGAAGGTGCTGAAGGGTTGGAGTGGACAGTCGCATCACCTGCGCCATATCACACCTTTTCAACACCGCCCAAGATTGATCCTTAGGAGGCGTGATGGATGAGCCGAAAAAACAGCGATCATTGTGGGGGTTAATTGCCGCAGCAGTTGGGATGTTTGGCTTTGCTTTTGCGTTGGTTCCCCTTTATGACGTGTTTTGCGATATCACGGGGATCAATGGAAAAACAGCTACAACACCCACAGAAACCAGTGATCGAGTGGATACCAGCCGAGAAGTGACGGTTGAATTTGTTGCCTACATTAATCCAGGTGTGAGGTGGCAATTTACGCCTCAGGTAAAGCAAATCACGGTGCATCCTGGTGAAACAAAAATCATTAAATACGATGCGAAAAACTTAAATAAAGTCGCCACTATCGGACAAGCTGTGCCCTCGGTAACACCGGGCGTAGCGGCGAAGTATTTCAATAAAATCGAATGTTTTTGTTTTAATCATCAGCCTTTAGAGGGTGGTGAAAATGCAGAATTGCCGTTGGTGTTCTATATCGACCCTGACTTGCCGAAAGAGATAGAAACACTGACTTTAGCTTACACCCTATTCAACGTTGCAACGGACAAGGATAACCCTGTGATTGAGCAACACAGTGAGGTGGATAATGTCAAAGCCCTATAGTGAAACCGATAACTTACCGCCAACAACGAAATATTATGTCCCCGATGAAAGTGCATGGCCCATAGTGGGGGCAATTGCTTTATTTCTTATAGCGTTAGGTGCTGGCGCGACTGTCGGAGATCTGTTTGGCGGTCAAGGTCCTTGGATCTTATTGGTAGGTGTGGGGCTAATTTTATTAATGCTAGTGGGTTGGTTCCGTGATGTGATCCGAGAATCTATGGCGGGGCTTTATAGTGCGCAGATGGATCGCTCGTTTCGTCAGGGAATGAGCTGGTTTATTTTCTCAGAAGTGATGTTCTTCGCTGCTTTCTTTGGCGCGCTATTTTATGCCCGAATGATTGCTGTGCCATGGCTGGGTGGTGCAAGTAATAATGTCATGACCAATGCGGTGTTGTGGCCGGACTTTGTCGCCATGTGGCCATTGGAAAAAACGCCAGATGGCACCGAAACCCAAGCGATGGGGCCAATAGGTTTGCCGCTTTATAACACCATTTTATTACTGACATCATCGGTGACATTACATTTTGCTCATACTGCATTAGAGCAAAATAATCGTCCTCGATTGAAGTTGCTACTGTTGCTTACAGTATTACTAGGCGCGGTGTTTGTGTACTTACAAGGTGTTGAATATGTCCATGCTTATGAAGACATGAACCTACGATTAGATGCAGGGATTTATGGTAATACCTTCTTTATGTTAACTGGGTTTCATGGCGTTCATGTCACGCTTGGTGCGATTATCTTGTTTATTGTGTGGTGTCGAATTTTAAAAGGGCACTTTACGCCTGAACATCATTTTGCATTTCAAGCAGGCGCTTGGTATTGGCACTTTGTTGATGTGGTGTGGTTAGGTTTATTTCTGTTTGTTTATATTCTTTAGTGTTTATTTTGAAGATACAAGATTAATACGGGCGAGGGTTGGGGGTGATAACCCCAGTTAATAAAGCAATCACAATCAGGCTAAAAACAACGACAGATAAGCCAATACGCCAGCCTAAGTAATGCGACATTGGGCGTGATGATTGACCTTTTAACATGATTGGGAGGGCTTTAAAAAGATTGACGATGATCACCAGTAATAAGCCGATAAGCAGTATTTTTATCAACATCGAAAGCCTCTGATTGAATAGGGGTGATAACACATTAAGCGCTTATTTAAGGATAGCTGTTTTCAACCAATAGGGATGGAGGAAACATCGATGCGAAAAGTTGCTTTTGTTATTTTTACTTTCATCGTGGTGTGTATGTTAGGGCGATTAGGCTTTTGGCAATTAAGCCGAGCAGCTGAAAAGCTTCAATTACAGCAGCGAGTCGAAGAAACGATTCAGACCGAACCTATCTCTGATATTACGCAATTACCCAGTACGCCCGTTTGGCATAATGTGGCGCTTACTGGCGTGTTTGATAATCAGCATCCGATCTTACTTGATAACCAACTAAATAATGGTCAAGCAGGCTACCATTTTTATCTCCCTTTCCTTAGCCAAGGTCAATGGATATTGGTCAATCTGGGCTGGATTGCCGCGCCTCCTTATCGTGAGTTATATCCCGTGTTACCACAATTTAGTGGCGAAAAAGTCATTACCGGTCTAATTGCACCAACCACCTCATTATTACAACTCAAACCAGAATCATCTGCCGTGAGTTGGCCGTTACGGGTACAAAATATTGAACCGGCATGGCTGTCACAACAATTAAATCGCGCTCTACCGCAATGGGTGGTTCAAATTGCAGCTACGAATCCTCTCGCGCTTAAACAAAATTGGACCCCTATCGTGATGAAAGCAGATAAGCATTATGGCTACGCCACGCAGTGGTTTGTTTTAGCCTTTGCGGTATTAGGGATGGCTGGGTGGTGGCTATATAAGAGGGAATAAGGAATGAAAAAATATCAGGTTTTAATGTTATTAGGTGTGATGTTTTTACTGCCTATCATCCTAGCGAAATTAATCTTAACCCAACAGTGGTATAGCGGTGGTGTCACCAATAAAGGTCAATTATTAACTCCACCGTTGACGGCAAATTGGCTTGCGTCTGGAAAGTGGCAACTTATTTATTGGTTGCCTCAACAATGTGATAGCCGTTGTGAAGGTGCATTATTTCACTTAAAGCAAATGCCTCTTGCTGTTGGGGCTTATCAAGATCGGGTGAGAAGTGTTTTGCTGCTCGCCCCCGTTGAACCAACAACCGTCGTTCCCGTTGATGTTGAAAATCTGCAACGCTATCGCAGCAACACAGCAGAATATGAGCAATTTGCGCCATCTCAATATGGACTCAATGCAGTATACCTAGCCGATCCTCATGGCAATGTGATGATGGCCTATCCGCTAGAGGCTGAACCACAGGCCATTTTAGCACAAGGTAAAGACATCTTACGTGATTTAAAAAGGCTGCTAAAAGTATCAAAAATTGGCTAAATGTCATAAATAGTGGGGTTGATTATGCATAAAACGCAAAAAGATAAACCGTTCTACTTTTTAGTCACCGCTGCCTTTTTTCTCTCTTTGATTGTGGTTGGGATGGGGGCTTATACGCGGTTAACGGATGCGGGTTTAGGGTGTCCCGATTGGCCTGGCTGTTATGGGTTCATGTCAGTACCGCAAACGGAATCACAATTACAAGCAGCACAAACGATTTACCCTGACTCGCCCGTTGAACCAGTAAAAGCATGGAATGAAATGGTACATCGCTATATTGCAGGCTCGCTAGGTCTTTTGGTGGTAATGATTGCTGTTATGGCATGGAGCCGAAGTGGACGGCCTAAATTGTTACCCAGTTTGTTATTGGGTGTGGTTTCTTTTCAAGCGTTACTTGGAATGTGGACGGTTACCATGCAACTTATGCCTGTTGTGGTGATGGCGCATTTGTTAGGCGGTTTTACTATTGTATCGTTATTGTGGCTACTACGTTTGCGGATTCAACCTAACCCCCTTTTCTATCAAGAGGGTTTTAAACCCCATTTATCATTATCACATCGATATTTAACGGTACTCAAAAGCGCAGCAATTGCAGCTTTAGTTGTTGTGATAAGCCAAATTGCATTAGGAGGCTGGACAGCGGCTAATTATGCCGCTGTTGTATGCACACAATTACCGATATGCGAAGGGGATTGGCAGGGAATATTTGATCCTCGCGCGTTTGAATTGATTCAACCTCAACACAGTAGCTATGAATATGGCGTTTTAGATTATGCCCAAAGGGTCTCTATTCATGTTACTCATCGTATTGGTGCAATTATCACAGCGGTTTTGGTGTTGGTGTTGGCTGGGTTGCTGTGGCTTAAACCGCCCTTACGTCGCTATAGCATTGCGATGATAGGGGGATTAGCGATACAAATAATATTAGGCATTACCAATGTGCTTGCTAACTTGCCGTTACTGATTGCCGTTGCGCACAATGTAGTTGGATTAATCTTACTACTTACCGTTGTCACCACCTGTTATCGCCTGATATGCAATTGCCGCTCCCCATTAGAGGTAGAGTCTTTTGCATCGGAGAGCGCTACGCATGGATAAATCACAACGGCTTCATTCCAGTCGAGTTCGTTCGCCAGCGATAGCGGTTTGGCGTGATTACCTTACGATGACGAAACCAAAAGTCGTCGCCATGTTATTACTGACCGCATTAGTGGGCATTTATTGGCTTTATTTGTAGTACTTCTTACCTATCATTGGTGACTACCTTGGTATGGTTAGTCTCTCCGATGAACGACAGATCTTATACGCTTTAATCAATAAGACTTTTGTCGCCATAATCAACTGGTTAAACTGCTCTGCTATATAACAAAAATTATCGCGGCAGAGGTAGTACGTGCTAGCAGCATTAAAAGACAAATCATTACATTATCAGGTGTTTGCATTAGCCCTGCCAATGGTACTTTCAAACATTACAGTACCGTTACTCGGGCTGGTGGATGCTGCTGTGATCGGACACCTTGATAAGTCGTGGTATCTCGGTGGCGTCGCGGTTGGCGGTACCATGATCAACGTTACATTCTGGTTGTTGGGTTTCTTACGCATGGCAACCACAGGGATTACGGCGCAAGCTTTTGGCCGAGAAGATAAACATGGGCAAGCGGCTATTTTTGTTCAAGGTATCGCGTTGGCATGGTTACTCGCGTTTATTCTTATTGCCTTACACCAACCTGTCAGCAGTGCTATTTTCCATTTCAGTGATGCTAGTAATGAAGTGAAAGTTTACGCAGAGCAATACTTTTCAATCCGTATTTGGGGAGCGCCTGCCGCTTTAGCAAACTTTGTCATCATGGGCTGGTTACTTGGGGCGCAAAATGCCAAGTTGCCAATGTGGCTTTTGATCATCACTAACCTTGTTAATATTCTTTTGGATGTTCTGTTTGTATTAGGCTTTGGCTGGAAAGTTCAAGGTGCTGCTTCTGCGTCGGTACTAGCTGATTATAGTGGTATGTTATTAGGGTTATGGTTTGTTTCTCGTCAATGGTTAGCGTTAGGTTTGCCGCCGTTAAAAGAAAAAATTATGGCTGCGCGACATGGTATGGGGCGACTACTTAAATTAAACCGAGATATCTTTTTACGGAGCTTGTGCTTACAAGCGACGTTTACCTTTATGACTTTCCAAGGTGCAACACTAGGCGATAATGTAGTCGCGGCAAACGCTGTGTTAATGAGCTTTTTAATGTTGGTGTCTTATGCCATGGACGGTTTTGCTTATGCGATGGAAGCATTAGTAGGAAAAGCCGTTGGTGCGAACAATCGTGATCAGTTAGGACGTTATTTAATTAACACTACATTTTGGAGTTTTATAATATCTGTTGCGCTTACATTGGCATTTTCTTTAGGTGGTGAGCGCATAGTAAGTTTGATCTCCGATCTTCCCGCGGTTCAAGCTGAAGCTGATATTTATTTGCCTTGGCTTGCTGCAGTACCATTAGTCGCTATGTGGTGTTTTTTACTGGATGGCGTCTTTGTTGGCGCGACGCAAGGGCGAGTTATGCGCAACAGTATGTTTGTTGCAACCAGTGGCTTTTTTGCCATTTGGTGGTTAATGGATAGCTATGGCAACCATGCATTATGGGCGGCGATGTTAGGTTTTATGGCATTACGTGGTGTGACATTAGCGGTTATTTTCGGTTACCAGTGGAAAAAAAATATTTTCTTATCTCCTGCATTAAAACAGTAAGTTAGATTTAAAATATACATTTTGTATTAATTTTGAGCAAAAAAAGCTATCAAACCTGATGTTGTTTTGGTTAAAATGCGAGCATTTTTTAGCCGGGTGTTGGATATGAAAAAGAATATTCTTGCTTATTTCTTACTGACTATTGCATTGGTGTTTAGCGTAAATAGCTTTGCTACTACCCATAAAAAAATGCATGTGACAGCGACAGCGTATAATTCTGTTAGGGCGCAGACAAGCTCACACCCTAACATTGCTGCATGGGGAGATAGGTTAAAACCAGGGATGAAAGTAATTGCCGTTTCACGGGATTTGTTGAAAAAAGGATTAAAACGAGGTGTAAAGGTTAAAATATCAGGTTTGCCCGGTGAATATGTTGTGCTGGATAAAATGAATCCCCGTTGGCGTAATAAGATTGATATTTACATGGGGAAAGACATTCGTGCCGCAAAACGCTGGGGACGAAAGAGAGTCACTCTCACCGTATTATAACGAGCATCTTGGTTTCAAAACGAAAAAGCCGCATCTTATATGCGGCTTTTTGATTTTCCGTTCATACTAAAAATTAGTAGTATGAATGCTCACCACGTGCGTGATCGGTAATATCACGAACGCCAGTTAGCTCACCTTCAAACTGTGCGAGTAGCTCTTTTTCGATGCCTTCTTTCAGTGTGACATCAACCATTGAACAACCATTACAGCCACCACCGAACTGTAAGATAGCAACGCCATCTTCAGTGATTTCTGATAAAGAAACGTGACCACCATGACCGGCAAGTTGTGGGTTAACTTGGGTTTGGATAACGTAATCAACACGCTCCATCAATGGTGCATCATCAGACACTTTACGCACTTTTGCATTCGGTGCTTTAAGTGTAAGTTGTGAGCCCATTTTGTCAGTAACAAAATCAATTTCAGCATCTTCTAAAAATGGCAGGCTTAGCTCATCAAGAAAAGCAGAAAATAGCTCTAGTTTGATTTCGGTGTCGCTTGCTTCAACCGCTTCAGGTGGGCAGTAGGATACACCACACTCAGCACTTTGAGTGCCTGGGTTAACAACAAAAACACGGATATTAGTACCCTCAGGCTGCTGGGCAAGAAGCTTGCCGAAGTGCTGCTGAGCGCTTTCAGTAATAGTGATCATTGACACGACGTAATACCTGACCTATTTAGTGAGTTTTCTCTATTCTACTCTTAGAGAGACGTTCTATCATCCCTAATATTAGCATTTTTAATTTCACCACGTTTTACATCATAATGCGCGACTTTTTTGTTATAAGTGATGACTATACGGGTTTTTCGGTATGACAAATCGTAATTATATCAACGCGCTTTACGCCTTGCTGGTGGAGTCTTTTGGTTAATAATGCCACGGTTGTTCCAGTTGTAACGACATCATCAACCAAGGCCACATGCTGCGGAAGCGCACAGTCTTTAATAGCAAAGGCATTGGCTAAATTAGTTTTACGTTGTTTTTTTGTCAGGGATTTTTGTGCTTGAGTATGGCGAGTCCTCACCAATACATTGTGATCAACTTGGGTACTAAGTTCACGAGCTAAGGCTAACGCTAAGTAATGACTTTGGTTAAATCCTCGTTGCCAATAACGCCAGCGGTGCAACGGAACAGGAAGCAATAAAGGGGCGGGGTCGGTAATTTGTTTTGCTAATTGTTTGGCTAATGGTTTTGCAAGCCAGAACTTTTTCCCAAATTTAAATTGGCTAACTAATTGCTGTAGAGGCGGTTGGTACTCACCTAAACGATACAATCGTTGCCAAGGTGGCGGAGTCGTCAAACACTGCCCACAATATTGTTCAGCGTTTAAAGTCGTTGTACCACATCGTTGGCAGTAAGGCGGGGATGGAAATTGAGAAAGACAATAATGACACCAATAATCATCATTGGGTTCGAGTGGTAACTGACATAAGCTACAGTGGCGAAATAATAGTTTACGGCAGGTGTGAGATAGCCAAGCCGTTGTGTTTTTTGGCATCATAAACAAAACCTCAAAAAACCGAATAAGGAAGTGTAATGGCGGTAATGCTTGATTGGCACAGTAAAGGTCAAGGCTCGGATCTGGTTCTCATTCATGGCTGGGGAATGAATGGTGCGGTATGGCAAGATGTGATCCCAGCCCTCGCTGAGCATTTTACTGTGCATTGGTGTGATTTACCGGGTTACGGTTATAGCGGTGATGTTACTGCGGAGTCCTTGGTCGAGATCACGCAAGCGGTATTAGCGCGCGCCCCTCAGAAAGCAGCGTGGTTAGGCTGGTCACTGGGTGGTCTAGTGGCAACGCAAGCGGCATTACTTGCACCTGAGCGTGTAACACAATTAATGACTTTAGCCAGTTCGCCAAGTTTTATGGCGCGAGAAAAATGGCGAGGGATCAAACCGGATGTACTCAGGAATTTTCAATCACAGCTCGCCTCTGATTTTAACTTAACGGTAGAGCGATTCTTAGCGTTACAAGCGATGGGCAGCCCGACAGCCCGACAGGATATAAAGAATTTAAAGCAAGCCGTACTTGAACGGCCGACGCCACAACCCTCAGCCTTGGCGCTGGGGTTAATGTTACTTGAAACCGTTGATCAGCGAGCAGAACTGTCATTGCTCACTCAACCTTGGCTACGAATGTATGGCCGCTTAGATGGCTTGGTACCCGTTAAAACAGAAGCCGCGATTAGCAAGCTCTGCCCACAGTCATTGAGTTATGTTTTTCAGTCTGCATCTCATGCACCGTTTATTTCACATCCTGATGAATTTATCGCTGCAGTGCGGCAGTTTATTGCTGAAGATGCTGTTGTATCTTAAAAATTACCGTTATGATTAAATAGTAACCACTTGGGTTTGTTTACTTTGCACATGGTGAATTTGTTTTCGGTATGAATATTTCTCCTCTACAAGCTGGTGGTGTGCCATTAGCCACAACGGTCAATCCGCCAACCGATCAAGTTGCGCGAGATAACCGAGTGCGAGAAAAAATTGTCCCGTTAACTGCAAGTAGTGCGGCGGCAGATGAAAAGCCAATAACCAGTGAAGAGAAACAGCTAAAAAAACCAAGTTGGGATCCGAGTGAACATCCGGATTATGATAAGCAAGATGATGAAATTTTAAAAGGTTATCAAGAGGATATTGCCCGTCTTGTTGATCTGCTATCTGCCAGTAATTATCTTGAGAAAGACAGTGCACTGGGTTACAGCATGCACATTAAATTACCGCGAGAATTACTTGAGCAATTAGATAAAATTAATCAAAACGAGCGGACTAAAGGGGTGGTGGCATTTAAGTATGCACAAGCCAGTGTGCCAAACCCGCCAACAGAATATCTACAAGTGATTTGATTTCTAGTAGATAAAAGAAAGCCAGACATCTCGTCTGGCTTTTTGTTTAACCTAATAAGACGTTAGCTTATTTTTTCTTGGCATTAGCAAAGGCTGCTGCAAACGCACCACCCATTGCGGCATTACCGTTATCACGTTGACGAGGTTGACTTCGTGCAGGACGTGCTGAATTATCGCGAGGTTGACGAGTCGGCTTCTCTTGTCCTGGCTCATCAGACAGACGCATCGACATACCAATACGCTTACGCTGTAAATCCACTTCCATCACTTTCACTTTGACGATATCACCGGCTTTTACCACTTCGCGCGGATCTGAAACGAACTTATCAGACAGGGCGGAGATATGGACTAAACCATCTTGGTGTACGCCGACATCAACAAAAGCACCGAAGTTAGTCACGTTAGTGATCACGCCTTCTAATACCATGCCAGGGATCAGATCTTTTACTTCATTAACGCCTTCGGCAAAGGTGGCTGTTTTAAACTCAGGACGAGGATCTCGACCAGGTTTATCCAGCTCGCTAATGATGTCGGTTACCGTTGGTAAGCCGAAATCAGCATCGGTGTAATCAGCGGCTTTTAAGCTACGTAGGAAATCGGTGTTACCTATGATCGCATCAACCGGTTTATTATTAGCAGCCGAAATAGCTTTAACTACCGCATAAGATTCTGGGTGAACTGCAGAGCTATCAAGTGGGTTTTTACCGTTCATTATCCGTAAGAATCCAGCGCACTGCTCAAAGGCTTTTGGCCCTAAACGGCCGACTTTTTTCAGGGCTGTACGCGCATCAAAGCGACCATTTTCATCACGGTAGTTCACGATGTTTTGTGCGATGGTGGCGTTCAAACCTGCCACGCGTGTCAGTAGTGCAGCAGATGCAGTATTGACATCCACACCCACGGCGTTTACACAGTCTTCTACGACAGCATCGAGGCGTTTCGCTAACATGCTTTGGCTAACATCGTGTTGGTATTGACCTACACCGATAGATTTCGGATCAATTTTTACTAACTCTGCTAATGGGTCTTGCAGGCGACGACCAATAGACACCGCGCCACGGATAGAAACATCTAGGTTTGGGAATTCATTTGCAGCAAGCTCTGATGCAGAGTATACCGATGCACCGGCTTCACTCACCATTACGCTTTGTACTTTTAGATTATTATCTTTAAGTAGTTTGGCAACAAACGCATCTGTTTCACGTGAAGCAGTACCATTACCAATCGCAATTAAGTTAACGTTATGCTTGTTGATTAAGGCTAAAACAACTTTGCTTGATTCTGCAATTTTGTTGTGGGGTTGGTGCGGGTAGATGGTGGCAGTATCGAGTAACTTGCCGGTTTCATCAACCACTGCAATCTTACTCCCTGTTCGTAAACCAGGATCGAGTGCTAGTGTGACGCGAGGACCGGCAGGGGCAGCCATTAGCAAATCTTTCAGGTTGTCGGCGAACACTTGCATCGCGCCATCTTCGGCTTTTTCACGCAGTGCGCTCATCAGTTCGGTTTCCATGTGCATTAAAATCTTAATGCGCCATGCCCAACTTATCACTTGCTTACGCCATGCATCAGCTGGTGCCGAGCCCAGTTTTACGCCGTAGTGATCGGCAATAATCACTTCACAGTAAGAGCCTCGCACGCCTTCATCTTGGTTGGGATCAGCATTCAATGCTAATTGTAGGAAGCCTTCATTACGCCCACGAAATAGCGCGAGTGCGCGGTGAGATGGAATGGTTTTTAATGGCTCGTTATATTCAAAGTAATCTTTAAATTTCGCACCATCGTGCTCTTTGCCATCGACAAGACGTGAAGTCAGTTCTGCTTGACCGTTTAACTGGCGACGGATTTTATCAAGCAAGGTTGCATCTTCAGCAAAGCGCTCCATTAAGATTGCGCGAGCGCCATCCAGTACTGCTTTGGTATCAGCAAAGCCTTGCTCTGGATTCAAAAATTGTTCAGCTGCTTGCTCAGGAGTGTTGTCTGGTTGGCTCCAAAGCAGATCAGCTAAAGGCTCAATACCGGCTTCAATGGCAATTTGACCTTTAGTGCGGCGCTTAGGCTTGTAAGGCAAGTAAAGATCTTCAAGACGGGTCTTACTGTCTGCTGTCTTGATTTCAGCCTCTAGCGCAGGGGTCAATTTACCTTGCTCAGTAATCGATTTTAAAATGACCTGACGACGATCATCGAGCTCACGTAAGTAGCCTAAACGTGATTCTAAATTACGAAGTTGGGTATCATCCAAGCCGCCAGTGACTTCTTTACGGTAACGGGCAATAAAAGGCACGGTGTTACCATCATCGAGCAGTGTGACTGCTGCATTGATTTGTTCATTTCGAACATTCAGTTCGCTGGCAATCAGCTGATTGATAGAGTTGCTCATCCGTAGGTATCTCTTGTTTATCGTTAAGCTTACATTCTACGTCTCCCGATGAGAGTGGCAAGTTTACCGATGTTAAGAGTGTGTCAGTGAGCAGAAAAAAGATCGGAAAAGAAGCCGTGTACATAACGAACGGCTTCTATCGTATGCAGTAATGATGATTTAATTACTCAATGTCGGTGTCGTAGCGAATTTCATTGATAAACCATTCTTTCTTGCCAAGCGGAGTGGTAACGACAATATCATCATCGACTTCTTTGCTGAGTAGTGCCCGCGCCATGGGAGAATCAATTGAGATATAGTCGTTTCTGCCATAAATTTCGTCAGGACCAACGATGCGAAAGGTCTTTGTTTCTCCCGCTTCATTTTCAATTTCCACCCAAGCACCAAAGAAGACTTTGCCATCTTGTTGCGGGGAGTAATCAATCACCTTTAATACATCTAAGCGTTTACGTAGAAAGCGGACGCGACGGTCAATTTCACGCAAGCGTTTTTTATTGTATTGGTAGTCGGCATTTTCAGATCTATCACCCAGACTGGCAGCCCAAGTGACTTTCTTGGTCACTTCAGGGCGATCTTCACGCCATAGGAAATCAAGTTCTTTTTTTAATTTATTGTAACCTTCACGCGTCACCAGGTTGGTTCTCATAGCTATCCTTATAACATGACGTGAACGAGGAATGGGGCGATGATCTAACGCTTAGACGGATGGGTCAATAAGCGCAATAATAAATTGTCGCGGTAAGTTTCAAATTATGTAGAAATTAAAGATGAGATATAACAGAGAGCAGGTGTCTTTTCACTAAGATAAAACAGAGTGCAACCCTAGTTTTCACTTCATTTTAGCTTTTTTATAATTACTTAATTGACTCAGGCGCTTATCTGGCGCATAAAACGAATATACATACTCTGTTACATATTTGCCTGAAAAAAACGCAGGAAATTCTGAGTCTGTTTAGTGAGCTGACGTACACTACGGCAAAAGCTCAAGACCTCGACCGCTGAAGGTGGATTATGCAAGAAAATTACAAAATTCTGGTTGTTGATGATGACATGCGCTTACGCGCGCTATTAGAACGTTATTTATCTGAGCAAGGATTTCAGGTTCGAAGTGTGGCAAATGGCGAGCAAATGGATCGTCTATTAGCCCGCGAAACGTTTCATCTAATGGTGTTAGATTTAATGCTACCAGGTGAAGATGGCTTATCAATTTGTCGTCGCTTACGTAATGCCAATAACATGTTACCTATTTTGATGCTAACAGCAAAAGGTGATGAGGTTGATCGCATTGTTGGTCTTGAAGTGGGCGCTGATGATTATCTGCCTAAACCGTTTAACCCACGAGAGCTGTTAGCGCGTATTCGTGCGGTACTACGTCGTCAAACAATTGAAGCACCGGGCGCACCTAGTGTTGATAGTAAGATGATTGAATTTGGCGAATTCCGTTTAAACTTAGGTACCCGTGAAATGTTCCGTGGCGATGTTCCTATGCCATTAACGTCTGGTGAGTTTGCGGTATTAAAAGCATTGGTTACTAATGCCCGTGAGCCGATGTCACGTGATAAGTTGATGAATATGGCGCGTGGTCGTGAGTATTCTGCAATGGAGCGTTCTATCGACGTACAAATCTCACGTTTACGTCGTATGGTTGAAGAAGATCCAAGCCGTCCACGTTATATCCAAACAGTGTGGGGTTTAGGTTACGTCTTCGTTCCTGATGGTCGCGAGGCGTAAGCCATGCGTTTATCGCCAAAAAGCACATTTGGTCGAACGTTAATCCTATTAGCTGGCTTGCTTATCGCAAGCCAGATTTTTTCGTATCTGACCATAGTTAATTACGCCTTATTACCCAGTATTCAGCAATTCAACCGCATTTTATCTTATGAAGTAAAATTGATGCTTAACGATGAATTGGTGATGCCGGATGATCAATGTGTACACCTTGACCGTCCTCTTCGTCGTAAACTATTAGAAGAGTTAGGTCTCACCTTAGTCGCGCCTGGTAGTGAAGCGGCCAAACCTTTCCATGATGCGATGCATATCGGTTATCTCAGTGAGCAGATGACCAAAGATCTTGGTTCGCCAACCGATGTGCGTTTATTGCTCGGTGCTGACAGTTATGTGCTGTGGCTAAAAACCGATGCGATGCCAAATTTCTTAATGCGGGTCCCGTTATCCGAGCTGCAAGAAGAAGACTTTGCGCCGCTATTTCGCTATAGCCTGATCATTGCCTTTCTTGTGATTGCTGGCGGCTGGTTATTCATTCGGATCCAAAACCGTCCATTAATGGAATTGGAACAGGCTGCACTTATGGTGGGACGTGGTGAAACGCCGCCACAACTTCCTGAGCAAGGTGCCTCTGAAATTCGCTCAGTCACCAAAGCCTTCAATCAGATGTCACAGGGCATTAAACAGCTAGAAGACGATCGCGCACTGTTAATGGCAGGCGTCAGCCACGACTTACGTACACCATTAACCCGTATTCGTCTGGCTACAGAAATGATGTCACCTGAAGATAGTTATTTAGCGGAATCGATGATCACTGATACCGAAGAGTGTAACGCGATCATTAGTCAGTTTATGGATTATCTAAAATCGACCAAGAAGCAGGAAGAAGAAGATATCGACCTGAATACCTTGTTGATTGATGTTGCGCATACTGAAGGCAGTTACGGTAAAACAATTGATCAGCAACTCGGTGAGATCCCAGGTTCGGTGTCAGCAAACGCAGTTGCGCTTAAACGTGCGGTAGCCAATCTTGTGGTGAACGCGCAGCGCTATGGTAAGGGTTGGGTGAAGATCTCGAGTGGGGCTTCTGCTGATCGTAAATCGGTATGGTTCTGTGTTGAAGACGATGGGCCGGGTATTGCGCCTGATCAGGTCACTAAGATGTTCCAACCCCTTACGCGTGGTGATTCCGCTCGCGGTAGTGAAGCGGAAGGGACAGGGTTAGGACTTGCGATTGTGAAGCGTATTGTTGATCAGCATGATGGTGTTATTTTAGTGCGTAACCGCAGCGAAGGTGGTTTACGCGTTGAAGTGACGTTACCACTACATAAAATGAAGTAAGTCAGCAAATGAAAAGCCCACATTACCGCGCGGTAATGTGGGCTTTGTTGTATTTGTACTTTACCAATAACTAAGCGTTTGAGTAGTTTTCTCGTTGTCCTAGCCAGCGATCAATGATGGCTTTGGCGTTATCGGGGTAACTGTCATGAATATAGCGAGCCAGCTTCTGCACTTGTGGGATCATGTATTGGTCACGGATAAGATCGGCGACCTTAAATTCAGCAATACCGGTTTGTTTGGTACCTAATAATTCACCTGGGCCACGAATTTCTAAATCTCGTTGGGCGATCACAAAACCATCACTACTTTGACGTAATACCCCTAAACGCTTTTGTGCGGTTTTAGACAGGGGGGCGTGATAAAGCAATACACAGTGACTCGCAACTTTTCCTCGACCGACACGTCCACGTAGCTGGTGGAGCTGCGCTAAGCCTAATCGTTCAGGGTTTTCAATCACCATTAAACTGGCATTGGGTACATCCACTCCGACTTCAATCACGGTTGTGGCAACTAACAAATTCAGCTCACCAGCTTTGAAACTTGCCATCACCGCTTGTTTTTCTGCGGCTTTCATTCGTCCGTGTACTAAACCAATTTTTAAATCAGGCAGTAAACCCGTCAGTTCATCGGCAGTATCTGAGGCGGCTTGGGCTTCCAACACTTCTGATTCATCAATCAAGGTACATACCCAATAGGCTTGGCGTCCTTCATTAACGCAAGCTGATCGAATACGCTCGATAATTTCAGGGCGACGGGCATCGGGTAAGGCAACAGTTTGGATCGGTGTTCGGCCGGGGGGCAGTTCATCAATGACCGAGGTATCCATATCGGCATAAGCTGTCATGGCAAGAGTACGTGGAATGGGGGTTGCCGTCATGACTAACTGATGTGGGTAGCGACCCTCATTGGCCCCTTTTTCTCGTAGCTCTAAACGCTGATGGACACCAAATCGGTGTTGTTCATCGATGATAACGAGTGCTAAATTTTCAAATTTAACGTGGTCTTGGAATAAGGCATGCGTGCCGACCACCATCTTCACTTCACCACTCGCAATACGGGCAAGTTCCGTTTCGCGCGCTTTGCCTTTCAACTTACCTGCCATCCAACCAACCTGAATACCCATAGGATTAAGCCAGTTGGCAAAGTTGATGGCATGTTGCTCTGCCAGTAACTCTGTTGGTGCCATTAAGGCGACTTGAAAGCTATGTTCGATGGCGCGTAGGGCGGCAAGAGCGGCAACTAAGGTTTTACCTGAGCCAACATCTCCTTGAACTAAACGCATCATTGGTTGCGGCTTAATAAGATCGGCTTCAATGTCTGCGACAACACGTTGCTGCGCACCTGTTGGAGTGAACGGCAGACTATCGAGCAGTTGCTGCTTTAATGAATCTTTCGCGGCAAGTGGCCAAGCACTATGTTGTTGTCCTTTGCTGCGCAATGCCAACATCGATAAATTTTGCGCCAACAATTCTTCTAAAATTAACCGGTGTTGAGCAGGATGCTTACCTGCTTCTAATTGATCTAATGAGATATCAGGGGTTGGACGATGCATCGCACGTAATGCCTGCGCAAGCGTCATTTGACGGTCGTATAAACCTTCAGGCAGTAGTTCTGTCACCGCTGCCTTATCGAGCAAGTTGAGCGCTTGGTCGGTTAGGTTACGCAGGGTCTGTTGACGTAAGCCATCAGTGGTTGGATATACTGGTGTTAAGGTTTCTTCAACACTAAGCTCGGTTGGCTCTGAGAAAATACGGTAATCCGGATGAATGATCTCAAGACCGAATTTACTGCCTTTGATTTCGCCGTAAGCCTTAACTTGTTTACCTTCAGCAAAGCTATTTTTCATTGCTGCATTGAAATTAAAAAAGCGCAGCGTAACAGAGCCTGTGCCGTCTCCAATTTTTACTGCCAGCATTTTACGTTTACCAAAAGTAATACTGGTATGGTGGACTTCACCTTGAACGGTCAAGTGTTGCCCTGGCATGGCTCGATTGATAGGCCAAATACGAGTGCGATCCTCATAGCGCAATGGTAAGTGAAACAGTAAATCTTGGACATTATGGAGCCCAATCTTTTCCAGTTTCTCTGCCATTTTTGCTCCAACGCCAGAGAGTTCAGCTAGCGAAATAGTATTGAGGAGTTGTCCGCTCATTACTCGTTATTCTCCATTGCGGGTTGGCGTTTTTTCATTTTCTTCGCTTGCATGGCTGCCCACCATGCTTCATCAGCAACAATCTGACCTTGATCATCGAGTTGTGGGTAAGGTAAGCCCTTTTGTTGTGCGACTTTAGCAAGAACAGGATGCCCGCGTTCAAACAAAATACGGTTAACGACATCATCTGGTAGTAAGGTTTTTTCACGCTCATACATACCAGCATTTTGACGTTGGCGTTGTGCTTCGTACAAAATCAACGCGCTTGCGACTGACACATTTAATGACTGCACCATACCGACCATTGGAATGATGATATCTTGATCGGCCATCGCTAGCGCTTCAGCTGTGATGCCGTTTTTCTCTCCGCCTAAAATAATCGCTGTTGGTTTGGTGTAATCAACATCACGAAAATCAATCGCAGTATCAGATAGGTTGGTAGCCAGTACCTGCATGCCTTGATCTTTTAATGCTTGAACGGCTTCAACCATAGAATCATGGGTATCTAATTCAACCCAGTTACGCGCACCAGCCGAAGTATGGCTTAATACTTTCATCCCTTCTTTGGGCCAAACGGCATGGACTTTATGTACACCGACAGCATCAGCTGTGCGGATTATCGCTGAGACATTATTTGGTTTGTGGACTTCTTCCATACATACCGTCAGATCGGGCTGACGCGTTGCCAATACTTGGTGGATACGTTGAAAACGATCTGGGGTCATGGAGGTTACCTAATGAAAACAAATGAGATAGGTTAATGATAATAAGGCTTTATTGCCAAATACACAAAACGCCCAATAAAGGGCGTTTTTATGATGAAAACTGTGCGTATCTTAACGCTTAGTTTTTCTGGCGCGCGACACGTACGACATTTGGCATAATACGAATTCGACGCATAATGTTGGCTAAATGAATGCGGCTACGTGTGGTTAACTTTACGGTGATGGTGTATAAACGGCCATCTTTTTCTTCCGTCGCTAAGCCTTGAATATTCGAGCCTGTCGCAGCAATAGTGTTAGTGAGATCGGCTAATGCACCTTGGTGGTTTTGCATATCAACTTTCAAGCTGGTAACAAATTCCTGATCGAAGTCTTCACTCCATTCTACCGCCATGTACTTATCCGGCTCTTTACGATAACCACGGACATTGGCACATTCTTCACGGTGGATCACTAACCCTTTCCCTGGACTAACATGGGCAATGATCGGATCGCCATGGATCGGATGACAGCAGTTAGCAAAGGTTAATAAAATGCCATCAGCGCCTTGAATTGGTAAGCGACGATCATTTTCTTTTGGCGTGAGCTCATCGACATTGCCTAACAAACGACGAGCAATGACCACACTCATCACTTCACCTAAGCCGATTTCAGCGAGAAGATCATCCATTGAGCTGAGTTTGAGATCAGACAATACCTTGGTAATATTTTCGTTAGCAATATTATCAATATTAGTGCCACCAAGAGCATGGTTTAGCAAGCGACGACCTAAAGTAATCGACTCGTCACGACGCATGGTTTTCAGCACTTGGCGGAT
Organism: Photobacterium sp. GB-72; assembly: GCF_003026095.1. Lineage (NCBI taxonomy): Bacteria > Pseudomonadati > Pseudomonadota > Gammaproteobacteria > Vibrionales > Vibrionaceae > Photobacterium > Photobacterium sp. GB-72. The sequence continues at coordinate 54,519 of NZ_PYNV01000010.1, forward strand.
CTTCGTGCGGGCACGGGATGTCACCACGTAGTTAAGCCATGCAGCGTTAGGTCTAGCGCCAGGAGCACTAATGATATCAACGGTTTGACCGTTTTTAAGTGGTTTGCTTAGTGGATAAGGTTGGCGATCAACGCGAGAGCCAACACAAGCATTACCGACATCAGTATGCACGGCGTAAGCAAAATCTACCGCGGTTGCGCCAACAGGTAATTCAACAATACGGCCTTTCGGGGTAAAAACGTAAATCTCATCAGGGAAAAGATCGGATTTTACGTTCTCAATAAATTCAAATGAGCTACCTGCACTTTGTTGAAGTTCAAGTAAGCTTTGCATCCAACGCTGGGCTTTAACTTGCGCGGTGGTACCTGAGCTTTCGCCATCTTTGTAGGTCCAGTGCGCAGCAACGCCTTTGTCTGCCATTTGATCCATGTCTTCGGTACGAATCTGTACTTCAACGGGAACACCATGAGGGCCAACAAGCGAGGTATGCAGCGATTGATAGCCATTGGCTTTCGGGATCGCAATGTAGTCTTTCATGCGGCTAGGACGGGGTTTGTACAGGTTATGTACTTGTCCTAATACGCGGTAGCAGGTATCTAAATCACTCACAAGTACACGGAAAGCATAGATATCCATGATCGAGTGGAAACGCTGCTCTTTGTTCTTCATCTTGTTATAGATAGAGAACAAGTTTTTCTCACGACCTAATACGGTAGCGTGAATTCCCGCATCACTGAGGCGACCCTCAATTTCAGCGTGAATTTTATTGATCATCTCTTTACGGTTACCACGCGCCGCAGCTACCACTTGCTTTAATACACGGTAGCGATTTGGGTATAACGCTTCAAAGCCAAGCTCTTCAAGTTCAGATTTGATGTTATGGATACCCAGACGGTGGGCAAGAGGAGAGAATATTTCAAGAGTTTCGCGGGCAATACGACGACGTTTATCGGGGCGAAGGGCACCGAGTGTTCGCATATTGTGGGTACGGTCAGCCAGCTTAATCAAAATTACGCGAATATCATGAGCCATTGCCATGATCATTTTGCGGAAGTTTTCAGCTTGTGCTTCTTTTCGATCTCGAAACTTTAATTTATCGAGTTTCGATACGCCATCGACCAATTCTGCGACAGTGTCGCCAAAACGGCTGGCGAGATCTTCTTTAGTGACCTCGGTATCTTCGATAACGTCATGAAGCAATGCCGCCATGAGCGTTTCAATATCGAGACGCATTTCCGCCAAGATGCGAGCAACCGCAACGGGGTGGATAATATAAGGCTCGCCAGTGGAGCGAGTTTGCCCTTCGTGTGCGTCGCGAGCAACGAGAAAAGCCTGCCTAAGAGCCTCTAGCTGAGGCTCTGGCAGGTACTCGATTGCGACTTCTTTCAGGCTATCAAAAAGATACAATTCGCCCGGTTCCCTGATTAACGGTGGTCGCCAGCAATAGCACTAACTGCGGCTAATTCAGCAGCTTCTTGCTCTTGCAGTTCCTGACGCTCACGAGCATCAAGGATATCTTTAGTAATTAGGCCTTCTTCGATTTCACGAAGTGCAATTACTGTGTACTTGTCGTTTTCTTCAGGAACCAATGGATCCTTACCGCCGGTTTGCATTTGACGTGCGCGGCGAGCAGCAATTTGGATCAGATCGAAACGGTTGCCAATTTTATCAACAGCGTCTTGAACGGTTACGCGTGCCATGGAGGACTCCAGTGGTTATTAAATTAGGAATAGAAAATTGTACAAAATAACTTACTGATCTGCTAGTAGTGCAGACAACATGCTCTTATATTTAGCAGCTTGTTTGTCTTGCTTCAATCGTTCAGCACGAATAATTGCTTTAAAGTCGATTAAAGCAACATCAAAATCATCATTTACGATAACATAATCATACTCATCGTAGTGTGAGATTTCTGAACGAGCTTCTTGCATACGACGTTCAATAACAGCTTCGCTATCTTGACCGCGCGCATTTAGACGACGCTCTAATTCCTCTTTTGAAGGAGGAAGGATGAATAAGCTCTTAGCCGCTGGCATTTGTGTGCGAATTTGACGCGCACCTTGCCAGTCGATATCAAGGAATACATCAATTCCTTTATTTAATTGCTCTTCGATCCATGGGCGTGAAGTGCCATAGTAGTTGCCGAATACTTCTGCATGTTCAAGGAATGCACCTTGTTCTACCAAGTCAGTAAATTCTTCTACGCTAACGAAATTGTAATGAACACCGTGTTCTTCACCCGGGCGCATACCACGAGTTGTGTGGGACACGGATACTTTCATGTCATAGGTCGGGTTTGTTTCAAGAAGGGCATTAATCAGACTTGATTTACCAGCACCGCTTGGGGCCGACACGATGTATAGAGTACCTTTGCTCATTGCCTATTTTCACTCAGTGATAGAAGGGCGCGAAGATTATCATGATCTGCGCATAATTGAAATTAGCTAGTTGCTGGAAAATTCATCTTTTTGTGCGATATAGCTTAAGCCTAGTTGGCTTTAATGCGTTTTTCATAATTGCAGCAGCTAATCAACCACAACCAAGGAAGCAATGGCTTCCTTGATTGAGCGATTATCGAGTTATTCGATATTCTGGATTTGTTCGCGCATTTGTTCAATCAAGACTTTAAGTTCAACTGCAGAAGCTGTGACTTCAGTGTTGATTGATTTTGATGCGAGGGTGTTAGATTCACGATTGAACTCTTGCATCATGAAGTCTAAACGACGGCCACATGCGCCACCTTTTGCGATGATTTTTTGGGTTTCTTTCACGTGAGAATCAAGGCGATCAAGCTCTTCTGCTACATCACTCTTTTGCGCGAGCATGATCAGCTCTTGTTCAATGCGGTTCGCATCAAGATCAACTTTTGCCTCTTCAAGGCGAGACATAATGCGCTCACGCTGCCAGTTGATGATTTCTGGCATCATAGTGCGTACCTTGGTTGCTTCAACCGAAATAGCATCCAGACGTTGGTCGATAAGCTGCTTCATGTTATCGCCTTCGCTTGCACGTGCGGCAATGAAGTCATCCATAGCGAGTTCAAAACCCGTCAGTAGATCTTTGTTAATCGCATCTAAGTCTTGCTCTGGCGCTTCCATCACCCCCGGCCAATTAAGGACTTGGAATGGACCGATATTACCTTCACCCGCGGTTTCTTTTACCCATTTAGCAGCAGTAATAACTTGTTTTGCTAACGCTTCATTGATGGTTAGCGCTGTGTTTGCGGCAATATTGGCTTCAAAACGTAGATTACATTCCACTTTACCGCGAGCAAGACGTTTACGGAAACGCTCACGTAATACTGGTTCTAAGCTACGGAATTGCTCAGGCATACGAATGTAGGTTTCAAGATAACGTTGATTTACTGAGCGGATCTCCCACACAGCAGTGCCCCAATCGCCTTTAATTTCGCGACGGGCATAAGCAGTCATACTATGGATCATGGCTTTTGGCCTTTTAGTTGAGAATGGTGCGACGACTAACTTACCGTTACCCACGATAAGTCTTAATTATTCATAACAGGTGCGTCGTTACCGGGTGTTGAGATTATATGCGATATTGGCCTCAAGGGGCTACTGTTTGTCAGCTTACGTTATCGTTTTCTCGTGCACTGAGATTGAGTTATCGCTATAATCGCCGGTTAATATCATCCAGCCAAAGGGAAATCCCGATGCGTCCAAGCGGAAGAAGTGCGACTCAAGTTCGTCCAATCACTATTACTCGTCAATATACAGCTCACGCTGAAGGTTCAGTACTGGTTGAGTTTGGTAATACCAAGGTTATTTGTACCGCGAGTGTAGAAGAAAATGTTCCGCGCTGGTTAAAAGGCAAGGGCCAAGGTTGGGTGACGGCTGAATATGGCATGCTACCTCGTGCTACGCATACGCGTAACCGTCGAGAAGCTGCGAGTGGCAAGCAAGGCGGACGTACGATGGAAATCCAACGTCTTATTGCACGTAGCTTGCGTGCTGCGGTTGATTTAAAAGTATTAGGCGAGCAGATGATCACCGTTGACTGTGATGTTATTCAGGCTGATGGTGGCACACGTACCGCATCTATTACCGGTGCGATGGTGGCACTGGTTGATGCAATTAATTACATGCTAGAAAAAGGCATGATTAAGAAAAGCCCACTGAAAGGTATGGTCGCTGCGGTATCTGTGGGTATCTATAAAGGCGAACCTATTTGCGATTTGGAATATCTTGAAGATTCAGCGGCTGAAACCGACATGAATGTGGTGATGACAGAAGAAGGCAAGATGATTGAAATCCAAGGTACTGCCGAGGGTGAAGCCTTTAGCCATGAAGAATTACTGGCAATGCTGGCTCTGGCGAAAGACGGTATAACCGATATTATTTCGATGCAGAAGCAAGCGTTAGCAAATTGATATTAAGCGGTTCCTATTGGGAGCCGCTTTTTTTTAGCTAAAACTGAATATCAAGTGGAGTACTTGTTGGTTTTAGTTGTTACCTGATGAGTGTTAGGTAACAGGTACATTGTTAAAACACAGAGAAGTAGTTTAAGGAGACACAATGAAAGCATATCAGCGTCAGTTTATTGAATTTGCCCTAGAGAAAGGTGTATTAAAATTTGGTGAGTTCACATTGAAATCCGGTCGTAAGAGTCCGTACTTCTTTAATGCTGGCTTATTTAATACCGGTCGTGATTTAGCACGTCTTGGTCGTTTTTATGCTGAAGCTTTGGTTGATGCCAAGATTGAATTTGATGTGTTGTTTGGCCCAGCGTATAAAGGGATCCCGATTGCAACCACAACGGCAGTTGCCCTTGCTGATCACCATGATGTTGATACGCCATATTGCTTTAACCGTAAAGAAGCAAAAAATCATGGTGAAGGTGGCAATTTAGTCGGCAGCGCACTAGACGGTCGTATTATGTTAGTTGATGATGTGATCACGGCAGGTACGGCGATTCGTGAGTCAATGGAAATCATTAAAGCGAATGGCGCAGATTTAGCTGGCGTTTTAGTGGCGATTGATCGTCAAGAAAAAGGGCAAGGTGAATTATCTGCGATTCAAGAAGTTGAACGTGACTTTGGTTGTGCGGTTATTTCAATTGTCTCGCTAGGCGATGTGGTGACCTACCTTTCTGAGCAAGCAGGCATGGAACAACATCTTGAAGCGGTAAAAGCGTACCGTGCCGAGTATGGTGTATAAGTACGGCTTAAGAAAAAAGAGATAATAAAAAAGCGAGGGCTGAGGCTCTCGCTTTTTTGTGTCCGTCAACTAAGTATTAGCCTAATTGCGCACTTAATAGCTCCCAGTATTCATCAAAGTTTGCCGTTGGCTTGTATTTGAAGTTAGAGCGAACATAGCGGTTTAAACTGCCTTCTACTTGACCTAGAAGTTGTGCTGCTAAAACTGACTCATCAACAGGAAAGCCTTTACCCTCACGAATTTTACGCTCTTTTAAGATCTGGCGAAGTTGCGATTCAACACGTTCGAACAGTTGATTAATACGAGATTGAAGACGATCTTGTTCAAACATCAGAGCATGGCCAGTCATGATACGAGTTAAACCTGGGTTACGCTCAGCAAACATGAGGATGAACTGCATCACCATACGTAAACGGTTCAGTGTATCTTTTTCATCATCTAAAATGCGGTTAATACGCGTGGTAATTGAATCTTCAATAAATTCAATTAACCCTTCAAACATACGCGCTTTGCTTGGGAAGTGGCGGTAGAGTGCAGCTTCTGAAACTCCAACATTCGCGGCTAGCATTTTGGTCGTGATGCGTTGACTGCCTTGGTTGGACTCCAGCATATGCGCTAAGCACTGAAGTATTTCCTCGCGGCGATTGTTCTTTTTGGTGCCTGCCATGAATTATCGTTCCTTTACAAAATGAGACTGTCCATGGACAGTATGAAACCCGCCTATCTTAGCGATGCCTTGGCGTTGTGAAAAGTAGCGCAATCGAAATGTACGTATTTTTATTCGCAAAAAAAGCGCAAGCTGAAGAGGTTGCGCTTTGCTTTAATATGTTGCCTTTATTTTATCATCAAAATTGATAATACATGGCTAATTAGATCACGCTTTTTTAACATCAATAGCGATTAGCTACGGCCTGAATGACCAAAACCACCTTCGCCACGATCTGTGCTATTAAAATTTTCAACGATATTAAACTGCGCTTGTACCACAGGTAAGAAAACCAATTGAGCAATACGATCACCTGGTTCAATAGTAAATGTGGTTTCACCTCGGTTCCACACCGACACCATTAATTGACCTTGGTAATCAGAGTCGATAAGGCCAACAAGATTTCCCAAAACAATGCCGTGTTTATGGCCAAGGCCTGAGCGAGGCAGGATGGTTGCCGCAAGATTTGAATCGCCAATATGGATCGCAAGACCTGTTGGTACAAGATGGGTCTCACCCGGTGCGACGGTTAATGCTTCATCTAAACAAGCGCGTAAATCTAAACCAGCAGAACCTTCGGTTGCATACGCTGGGAGTGGGAATTCATTGCCAACTCGTGGGTCAAGAATCTTCAGATCAATACTATTCATATTTTGCTCTATTGTTTCGCTTGTTGGTAAAGGTTAATAATTTCATTGACTAATTGCAGCCCAAGCTCTGATTTGGCAGCAAGAGGTAGTGCTTTATCACCGTTAGACCAGTAAAGGTGTAGCGCGTTGTTATCACTATTAAAGCCTTGGTCTTGTACCGACACATCGTTGGCGCAAATCATATCAAGGTTTTTCTTTGCCAGTTTACCACGTGCATATTGCTCAACATCTTGTGTCTCTGCTGCAAACCCGACCGTAAATGGGCGGTTTTCTGTTAAGGCCGCTACGCTGGCAACAATATCAGGGTTTTTCACTAACTGAATCACCATCTCATCATTACCGTCTTGTTTTTTCATCTTTTGAGTTGCGAGATGAGCTGGACGGAAATCTGCAACGGCAGCACAAGCAATAAAAATGTGGTGATTAACGGCATGTTCAAGTGCCGCTTGGTGCATCTCTTGGGCACTACTGACATTAATACGCGTTACACCATCAGGTGTGGTTAAATTTACTGGGCCACTGATTAGGGTGACGTTTGCACCACGCTTTGCTGCTGCTTGAGCAATGGCGTAGCCCATTTTTCCTGAGCTGTAGTTACTTAGATAACGTACTGGATCAATCGCTTCTCGTGTAGGACCTGCCGTTACCACAATATTTAGACCACTAAGGTCTTGTGGCTGAAAAAAGTCTTCGCAGCAATGTACCAGTTGCATGGGTTCTAGCATACGACCAGGGCCTACATCACCACAGGCTTGCTCACCACTTGCAGGTCCCCAAATACGGCAGCCGCGACGTTGTAAGGTGGCAATATTCTCTTGTGTTGCGATATTGCGGTACATTTGCTGATTCATCGCAGGGCTAACAGCGATTGGTGCATCGGTTGCGAGACACAGTGTTGTCAGTAAGTCATTGCCCATCCCCGCACTCATTCGAGCAATCAGATCCGCGGTCGCAGGAGCTAAGAGAACTAAATCTGCCCATTTAGCTAATTCAATATGACCCATGGACGCTTCTGCGGAAGGATCTAGCAAGCTATCTGAAATGGGGTGGCCTGACACGGCTTGCATGGTGAGTGGGGTTATAAACTCTTTTGCAGCTGTGGTCATGACAATGCGCACTTGCGCCCCACGTTCAATAAGTCGTCGGGTGAGCTCTGCACATTTGTAAGCAGCGATACCGCCGCTAATGCCGAGAAGAATTTTTTTTCCTGCCAGTGTTTGCATTCGTCTGCCTGTGTCTTGGGCTTATAAATTGGCAACAAGATACCACCAAAGTAATTTTTGATCATCGATTCGGATCAACTCTGAATTGAATGGGAAGTTGTATGCCTCGCATTTTGAGTACTGAATATTTTATTGATTACTTTTTCGCTGTGACTGTTTTCTAAAAAAGCGTCTTGTTAGGTTGTGATAATGGTGTCGGCTGTTTTGCTAGTGGCATATCAATGGGAGGGATTATGTCATTAAAGCAATTACCAGCCGCATCGCGACCGCGAGAAAAATTATTATCTCATGGCTCTGATGCATTAACCGATGCTGAATTATTAGCCATTTTTTTACGCACCGGTACTCAAGGAATGAATGCACTGGAATTAGCGACCCATTTACTGGATGAGTTTGGATCTCTTCGAGCACTGCTTGGTGCTGAAAAACAGATATTTTGTCAGGTTAAAGGTTTGGGACCGGCAAAATTTGCACAATTGCAGGCAGTTTTAGCACTGAATGAGCGGTATCTAGAAGAAACTTTAAAAAAAGATGATGTCCTCACAAGCCCGCAAAATACCCGTCGATATTTAGCGAGAAAATTACGTGATAAACAGCGTGAAGCCTTTTATATCCTGTTTTTAGATAACCAGCACCGAGTGATCACAGGAGAGGTTTTATTTGAAGGAACGATCGATTGTGCGAGCGTTTATCCACGTGAAGTTGTAAAAAGATCACTAGAACTTAATGCAGCAGCGCTCATTTTAGCGCATAATCACCCATCAGGCGTCGCTGAACCTAGTCAGGCTGACCGTCGAATAACGCGCAAAATCAGTGATTCGCTGGCTTTGGTCGATATTCGTGTTCTGGATCATTTTGTTGTTGGTGATGGAGAGATTGTTTCTTTCACCGAGCGTGGTTGGCTATAAAATAGCCGATTTTTCGATAAAAAAGTGAGAAAGGATCTGCTCGGGACTTGAGCAACTGGTTTTGACTTAGTATAATGCGCGACCTTTGATAGCTGTGGTTATCTGTGAAAATTATTTTTACAGTGAATTTCTACAGTAGATATCGAGCTGAAACGATTTGGAGAAGACAGTAATGTCCCGAGTATGCCAAGTAACTGGTAAGCGTCCTGTAACGGGTAACAACCGTTCACACGCACGTAATGCCACCAAGCGTCGTTTTCTGCCGAACCTGCAAACTCATCGTTTCTGGGTAGAAAGCGAAAAACGCTTCGTTAAACTACGCCTTTCTGCGAAAGGCATGCGTATCATCGATAAGAAAGGCATTGATGTCGTTCTTGGTGAAATGCGTGCTCGCGGCGAGAACGTTTAAGAGGATTTAAAGAATGGCTAAAGGCATTCGTGAGAAGATCCGTCTAGTATCATCTGCTGGTACAGGCCACTTCTACACTACCGACAAGAACAAGCGCAACATGCCAGGCAAATTTGAGATCAAGAAATTTGATCCAGTAGTTCGCCAGCACGTGCTTTACAAAGAAGCTAAAATCAAGTAATTGGTTTTATCAATCTTTGATAAAAACCCAGCCTAGCTGGGTTTTTTTATATCTATTACTTTTCTATTTAACACCGCTGACTTCCTTTTTGTTACTTATTTATCTGCCAATGGTGCAATGACCTTACCAGTGTTATCTTTATTCTCATTAAGATAAGACAGGAATGGATGAATGCGCTTAACTCGACGTGGCTGGAATAACATTATCATCATTGGTGTATTGTGCTTTATCGCGATAATTAAATTGCCCGATTTACTTCGCGAACGATTTACCCCCAAAGAAGCGGTGACACAAACTGTTACCGAGCAAGTAAATAATATTCCCAATACTGTTTTTGTCCTCTCGCCAGATCTTTTGATTCAGCGGGTTGTTTTTCCACATTTTACGCTTAAGCAAAGTAACGGGCAGTGGCAAAGCTCGTCTAAGTTATCGATTTCAGCCAGTGAGTTAATACAACGTTGGCAACATCTACAAGGCACTGTGGTGGATGAAGCAACAATATCAAAGTTAAGTTTACAGTTACCGCCTCCACAGACGATAGAAGTTTTGGGGGAGCAACAAATAGAACCGATTCGATTAACAGTTTATGCCTTACCTAAATTTTGGTTGTTCAATAATGGTCAACAATGGGTTGCTGTGTCTGTTGCTGCGGATTATCTGTTTCCGACGTCTGTATCAAATAACCAATAAAAACGAGATTGAGTCATGCCTGAATTACCAGAAGTAGAAGTGAGTCGAATGGGGATATCTCCTCATGTCATCGATCAAACGGTAAAACAAATTATTATCCGTAATCCTCGATTGCGCTGGCCTATTCCTGAAGCGATTAAAGCGATAGAAGGGCAAGTGATTCGTGGGGTGACACGTCGCGCTAAATACTTGTTACTAGAAACGGATGTCGGTTATGCGATTGTACATTTAGGGATGTCAGGCAGCTTACGCGTTTTACCCGTCGGAACCCCGGTTGAAAAACACGATCACGTTGATTTGGTTCTGACTAGTGGTGAAGTGCTACGCTATAACGATCCTAGGCGCTTTGGCGCGTGGTTATGGGAAGAGAAAGGGGTAATACACCCTGTGCTTGAGAAAATGGGCCCAGAGCCGCTGAGCGACGATTTTAACGTAGAATATCTACATGAAAAAGCACAGGGAAAACGGACAGCAATAAAACAATTTATTATGGATAATCATGTGGTTGTTGGTGTGGGTAATATTTATGCCAATGAATCTCTGTTTGCGGCTGGTATTCACCCTAAACGTGCGGCTGGCAAAATCTCACTTGCTCGTATGACGAAGCTGGTGGCAGAGATCAAATCGGTATTAGCCTTTGCCATTCAACAGGGCGGTACGACATTAAAAGATTTTAAAAACGCAGACGGAAAACCGGGATATTTTGCACAGGAGCTGCAGGTGTATGGTAAAGCAGGTAAACCTTGCCCTAAATGCGGTAAGGCTTTAAGTGAAGCCAAAATAGGTCAACGCGCGACAGTGTTCTGCAGTGATTGCCAGAAGTAGGTTCGATAATAATTAACCTAGGTATCATTATTATTGAGTCAGTTGGTTTGGGATTAACCTTTGTTGATTGTTCTAAAATGGTATTATGCCCACAGTATTTAGGTTGAGTAGCGCATAATGAAGCGTTATTGAGGATAGAAAAATGAAATATCTCATCACTGGTGTTGCTGGTTTTATTGGTAGTGCAATCACCGAACGTTTATGTGCTCAAGGCCATCAAGTCATTGGTATCGATAATCTTAATGATTACTACGATGTATCACTTAAACAAGCGCGTTTAGCTCGTATTGCTCATCCAAGTTTTACTTTTATCGAATTAGATCTAGCGGATCGTGAGGGTATTGCTAACTTATTTGCAGAGCAGCAATTTAACCGCGTTATCCACTTAGCGGCACAAGCAGGCGTACGTTACTCGATTGATAATCCATTGGCCTATGCTGATAGTAACTTGGTGGGACATCTCACGATTTTAGAAGGTTGTCGTCATAATAAGGTTGAGCATCTGGTTTATGCGTCTTCAAGCTCAGTGTATGGCTTAAATCATAAGACACCGTTTAATACGGCAGATAGCGTTGACCATCCCATTTCACTTTATGCTGCAACTAAAAAATCTAATGAGTTGATGGCACATACCTATTCGCATCTTTACGGTGTTCCAACGACGGGCTTACGCTTCTTTACTGTTTATGGCCCATGGGGGCGTCCAGATATGGCATTGTTTAAATTCACCAATGCGATCATGGAAGGTAAAGAGATCGATGTGTATAACCATGGCGATATGCGCCGCGATTTCACTTATATCGATGATATAGTTGAAGGTGTGATGCGTATTCAGGATGTGATCCCACAGCCCAATGCTGATTGGACAGTAGAAACTGGCTCACCAGCAACCAGCTCTGCCCCATACCGCGTGTATAACATCGGTCACGGCAGCCCTGTAAAACTGATGGATTATATTGAAGCGTTGGAAGAGGCATTGGGCATTGAAGCGAAGAAAAACTTCATGGACATGCAACCGGGTGATGTTTACATGACGTACGCAGATACAGACGATTTATTTAAAACGACGGGCTATAAGCCTGAAGTGAAAGTCAAAGAAGGTGTAAAAGCCTTTGTTGATTGGTATCGCGAGTTTTACAACAAATAAGGAAAGGCGCATAAAGCGCCTTTTTTAATGTCTATTTTACAAACTTTTCTAATAATGCTTCAGTAATGAGTGGATCAACAAACTGACTGACATCCCCTTTGTGTAATGCGACTTCTTTAACAATGGTTGAAGAAATGAAGGAATTTTCTTCTGCTGGGGTTAAGAAGACAGTTTCTAGTTCTGGCATCAAACGACGATTCATATTGGCGAGCTGAAATTCATACTCGAAATCGGATACTGCACGCAGACCACGGACTAGAATGTTGGCGTTGCGCTCTTTAGCAAAATCAACCAACAGCCCTGAAAAACCAACAATCTCTACATTATCTAGGTGTTTGGTAATTTTACCTGCTAGTTCTACGCGTTCATTAAGATCAAACAGTGGCTTTTTACTTGGGTTAAAAGCAACGCCAACAATCACATGATCAAACATTGCAGCTGCACGCTCAATTAAGTCTAAATGACCGTTGGTAATAGGATCGAAAGTGCCAGGATAAATTACTCGAGTTGTCATAATTGTCGTTACTTCTTGTGCTTTAGGTGAAGACCTAAGTATTTATTTAGGACGTATTGGGCGTTTATACAAGCAATAATAAACCCATGCTTACCGTCTAGAAACCCAGCTTTAAGAATGTAAGTTCGAATAAAGCTAAACATAGAGTGGATAACAGCAGAGGCAATAGATGATTTTTTGCCTTTTAAAAACTTTTCTTCAGCCCAAAGCTCTGCATACTTTTGTTGTTTGCGCTGAAACTCAAAGAAATCTTCAAAAGTGTAATGTTCTAAATTACCCGTTAGTTTTTCGACTTTGCCATTAGCAGGGATCACAATAGACTCATGTACTTTGACGTCATTATATTGGGTTTCATTGCGACGATGTAAACGCGAGATCCAATCTGGATGCCAACCAGAATGATGAATAAATTTACCAAATGCTGTGCTGAGTCTATTAACTTGATAAACCGTATTGATGTGATTGCTTGCGACAGCTTGTTGAATCGATAGACGTAGCTCTGGCGTTACTCGTTCGTCAGCATCAAGCCATAAAATATAATCGCTCTCAACATATTGTTGAGCACGTTGACGTTGCATACCAAAACCAGGCCAATCATGACTGACAAAAAATTTGTCAGTATATTGGCGTGCAATGGCTTCTGTTGTATCGCTACTGCCAGAATCAAGGATCACGATCTCATCAACCCAATCTTTTACTGAGTTTAAACATGCCGCCAGATGCTTGGCTTCATTTTTGACAATCAGTGCAACAGCAAGGCTTGGTTTGGTGTTTTGCTGGTTCATTGTTTTCTCACTGTGATTGGGTCAAAGTTAAGGGGTCGATGATGGTATCAAGTTGGGTGATAACATCCTCAACAGAAATTGCAGCCATAATATCACTGCCTTTCACTCGTGCTCCCCAAGGAAGTTCTGAGACAGGTTTGCCATAATGCTTTTCTGCAAATTGTTGATACACACTGACGACATATTGTTGGCTAAGATAAGGGCCTGTGCGTGTTGGATTACTATGCCCGTACAAACCGATCACTGGAGTGCCCTGTGTGGTTGCTAAATGGGCTGGACCTGAGTCGGGAGCGATAACAACCGTTGCGTATTTTAGTAATGCGGTTAACTGGATCAGGCTTGTTTTACCAATAAGGTTAGTAATAGGGTGATGGCAATGTTGTATGATCTTCTCACCTAACGTTTGCTCACGTTGTGTCGGTGAACCACATAGGATGACATTTAATCCTTTGCTAACGGCATGATCTGCAACGGCAGCATAGCGCTCTATAAGCCAGTTACGCTCATCTTTACTAGCAGCCGGTGAGATGATCAATGTTGGTTTGTTAGTATATTGCTGAGCAAAGGCCATATCTTCACTTGATAATGGGATCTGCCAATCTGGAGTTGTAAAAGGTACGCCTATGTAGCGAGCAAACTCAGCAAAGTTATCAAGTACATGAGAAGCATTTGTTTGTGGCAGCTTTCTATTCGTAAAGAGCCATTGTCCCTCTTTGGCTCTTTGGCGTGAAAAGCCAACTTTATAACGTGCTTTAATTCCTAAAGATAATAGGCTTGCGCGTAGCGCTACTTGCATGTCGAGTAAGGCATCAAACTTTTGATCTTTCAAGGTATTCCAAACTTCCTTGATCCCTTGCCAGCCTGCTTTTTTATCAAAACTAACCACCTTAACATTAGGCAGTGTACCCACAAGCTGAGCTTCTGTTTTGCCCACTACCCATGTAATACTGGTTTCTGGCCAATGTTTTTGGATAGCTTGTACTACAGCGATCGCATGACACACATCACCAATAGCGGATAGCCGTAAAATACAGATGGATTGAGGCGCAGTGGTAAACAAAGCCATAGTGATACCTAATAAAAAGTGGTTAGCGAATTATGCAGTTAGCGCTGGTAATTGTAAAATAAACCAAAATAAACAGGAGAAAGACAACAGTGCAGAAAATTAGCCATGAACAGCAAATGATATGGTTTGATGACAATTATTTAACTGTTGATCCGCATTGTTGCTTTGAGATTGATTTTTGGCGTCAACAAAATGCAATTGTCGGTTCGGCGCAAGGACGGGGCACGACTTGGTTCGTTGCTGGCGATAAAATGGAAATGGCATTGCGTCATTATCGTCGTGGTGGCCTATTTGGTAAGTTGGTGAGTGACAGTTATTGGTTTACTGGTTGGGATAAGACCCGGAGTTATGCTGAATTGATGCTGCTAAAAGTCTTACGAGAAGGTGGGGTAAATGTTCCTCGTCCTGTGGCCGCAAAAGCGGAAAAGAAGGGCTGTGTTTATCGCGCAGATATTTTGGTTGAGAAAATTCCTAATAGCCGTGATCTCGTTGCGCTACTTATCAAGTCATCTTTGCCAAGTTCGGTTTGGCGTCAAATTGGTATTATGATCCGTAAGATGCATGATCTGCAGGTTTGCCACACCGACTTAAATGCCCACAACATCTTGCTTGATATGAAGCAGCAAGTTTGGTTGATTGACTTTGATAAATGCTATCAGCAACAGGGTGAAAGTTGGAAAAAAGATAACTTAGCCCGTTTAGAGCGCTCATTTATCAAAGAAGTGAAGAAGCGTAATATTCAATGGCAAGCTCAAGATTGGCAAGCGTTATGCGATGGCTATCAGCAAGGTTAGGGATGAAGTAGCGATGAGTGTGGGCTCTCATCGCTATAAATTTAATGCAGGTAGTCAGTAATGCTATCAATGGTGCGTTGCACTGCGCCCTGATTTTGCTCTACCACTTTTTTAGCGTTTTCTCCCATCACTCGCTGACGTTCTGGGTTATCAAATAACTCAATCACTTGCTGTGCTAGCTCGGTGCTATCTTGGCAGACTTCTATCGCGTTAGCTTGCAGTAGTTGCTCTGTAATATCGATAAAGTTGTAGTAGCTGGGGCCTGTGATAGCAGGTTTTCCTACTGCGGCAGGTTCGAGTAGGTTATGTCCACCGACTTTATCACCGATCAAACTTCCCCCGATAAATGCCACATCACTACTAGCAAGAAGTAATAGCATCTCACCCATGGTATCGGCTAAATACACTTGGGTTTGTGACGTAAATTCAGTGTTATTAGTACGACGATGAACGGACAATTGAAATTGCTGTTTTGCCAATATTTCAACATCATTGAAGCGTTCAGGGTGACGAGGAACGATGATGAGTAATGCATTTTCGTTGTGCTGCAATATCGTCTTAAAAGCCGTAAATACCTGCTCATCTTCACCTTTGTGAGTACTCGCAGCAATGAACACAGGGCGATCTTGACCCAGTTGTGAACGTAATTGTGCTGCGTGCTCAAAGACCGTTGGCGTAATAGTAAGATCGTATTTAATCGAGCCTGTTACCGTAACCTTCTCTTTGGCCGCTCCAATATCGATAAAGCGTTTTGCATCGTCTTGATGAAGACAAAGAATGCTATCGACATTATTGAGTAGTGGTTGGGTAAAAAACGCTGCCGATTGATAACGTTGAGCAGAGCGTTCTGATAAGCGAGCATTAGCTATTACAATTGGAATCTGCTGTTTTTTAACAGTTGCTAGCGTATTGAGCCAGAGTTCTTTTTCAACAATCAACATTAGTTTAGGTTGCACCGCTTTGAGAAAGCCTCGTACACACCAAGCAAAATCAATCGGCATGTAGCGGTGTTCAACCAAATCACCTAGCTTGGCTATTTGCTCGGCGCCAGTACTCGTTGTTGTCGTAACCACGATAGCTTGTGCTGGATATTGCTCTTTTAGCGCTTTGATTAGCGGCGTGATGGCAATCGATTCACCAACCGATGCGGCATGGACCCAAATAGGTTTCTGACCATTAACTGCTGGCGTAAAACCAAAGTGCTCTTTCCAACGCTTACCAAAACGAGGTTTCCCCAGCTTTTGTTTGTATAGCCCAAACAGAAGTAACGGGGAAGCCAGAGCAAGCAGTAAGGTATAAACGATTCTCAGTAACATATTCACTTACGCTTGTTGTAACTTATTGATCGCAGCAACCACTAAATCAGGTGTTAGCTCTGTTAAACACTTCAAATGACCTAATGGACACTCGCGCTTAAAGCATGGGCGACAACTGATATCGGTATTTAATACTTCAACATGCTTAGCTAGCGGTGGGGTATAACCCGGTGATGTTGAGCCGTATAACGCCACGATATTACAGCCAACAGCGGCTGAAATATGCATCAGGCCAGAGTCATTGCTAACGACGGTTTTACAGGCGGAAAGTAAATCAATTGCCTCGATTAAAGACGTATTACCAGCAAGATTTTGGCAATGCGTTTGCATTTCCTGCGGCAGGCTGGCTTTTATTTTATCGGTCACTTCACGATCTTTTGCTGAGCCGAATAACCATACTTGGTTACCTTGCTCTATCAGCGTTGCGGCAGCTTTTGCAAAATGTTGCTCCGGCCAACGTTTTGCTGGACCAAATTCAGCACCTGGACATAAGCCAATCACGGTTCTTTCTTTGTTTAAGCCGAATTTAGTTATCGCTTCATTTTGAGTTGTGGCGTCGATGGTAAGCTTTGGATGTGGCATATCAGTTAAACAGCCCGAGCCTGTCATTTCCGTTGCCGGATGCGCGAGTGCAATATAGCGTTCAATCATCAAATTGAATGATTTTTTGTTATTGCGCAGATCATTAAGTAAACCGTAACGCATCTCACCTTTCCAGCCGGTACGAACTGGGATCTTGGCAAATAAGGGGATTAATGCTGATTTGGCTGAATTAGGTAAAACATACGCATGATCATAGTTGTCATCGCGAAGAATTTTACCTAATTGATAGCGAGCAAACAGATTGAGATCGCCATGGCCAAGCGGCATTTCAATCGCTTGATTGACCTCAGGCATGCGTTCAAGCACGGGCTTACACCAGCCGGGCGCCATCACATTAATGATAGCGTCAGGGTGAAGCTTTTTAAGCTCGGTATAAAGACATTGCGACATTACCATATCGCCAACCCATGATGGGCCAATAATTAATATTTTCACATTACAACCGTTGGTTTATACGCTTTGAAAGAAGTTCAGCTGCTGCTTTGTTGTTTCTTGGATTGAAAAATGGGCTTTTAATCGTTGTTGTGCATTCTGTCCCATTTCAACGCGTACTGTTTTAGATTCTGCTAATTGTTTAATTTTATCAGCTAATGCTTGAGGATTATTGGTTTCAACCACAAATCCGGTTTTACCTTCTTCTACTAACTCTTTACTGCCGCCAGTAGTTGTGACAACGGACGGTTTTGCCATTGCCATCGCTTCGATAATTGTTTTGGGTAGACCTTCACCGCTAATAGATGGCTGCACTTGGATATCGGATGTCGCCATGATTTCAGGTACATCAGAGCGATAACCTAAAAAGTGAATACGATCCTGCATGCCACTGTTTGCTGCTAGTTGATCATTTTCTTCCGTATCCATATCACGACCAACGAGTACCAGGTGTAGATTGTCGATATCGGCTAATTGCTTAGCTGCATCAAGCAGAACATGCACGCCTTTGGATTTACGTGCATTGGCGACACAGGTAACAATAATATCATCATCGGTTAAGCCGATTTGCTCACGTGGCAGAGCATCTGCTTGATACCAAGCTAAGTCATGACCTTTGTAAATGGTTTGAACTTTTTCAGGTGCTAGCTTAACAACGCTTCGTACAGACTCTGTAACCGCTTCTGCGACGCAAGAAATACCATTCACGCGAGGATGAAGATGGGTTAAATATGATGATGGGTCATGACGGTAAATACCACCAACAGTGCCACGGTAGCTAATAAGTTTTGTATCCGGAAAACCAATACAAGCAAACGCAGCGTTAGGGATAGTTTTAGAGTTAAGCGCATACACCACATCATAATGGTGTTGGCGTAGTTCATGACGAATTGTTTTTATTGTGTTGAAGCAAATTTTACGACTTGGGTAGCAATCGATAACCGTTATTCCAGCTTCACGAAAACGCTCGACATAAGGCGCATCACCTTGGGTGATAATCGTGACTTCGTGACCTTGTTTGACCATCTCGATACACATTTCGGCTTCTGGTCTAACGCTGTTCCAAGCATCCATATAGGAGCTTATTATCATTATTCTCATTATTTTGCTCAGTCGATTTAAATGTTTATCAAAATAAACGAGTAGGTTTATATTCTACAAGCTTTAAAGTCATCATACTCACTAGGGATGCCACAAAAGATAACATCTTCGCGCTCGATTAGGTGGTAGTGAATTGATTGATTGTTCTTGATGAGAAAATTGTACATCGGGGCAATATAAAGCTCTCCCTTTTCCCATTCCTCTTGTGGCAAAGCAAGATAGTGCTGATAGGCCGTTTCAAAATCTTGCTGGTGGGCAAAATGATAAAGACCAGTACAGCATAAATTAGAGATTGCTCGTTTCTCTGCTGTTTCGACAACTTCAGTTGAGTGTGTTGAACGAGGCTTGGCAAAAGACCAGTTATCGCCGCTACCTTTAAATACTTCGAGATAGCCTTGACCTAATAAAGATAAATCGGGGTAAATGAAATCAGGTCTGAAGGTATCGATATTAAATATAGTGATTGGCTGGCTTTTATCTTGCTCAATTTGTTGTAAGCCAAGGTAGACGGTCTCCGCTTGCCCTCGGGTTTCTTGTGTCAAAGTCACGATGGAGAAAGATTGTATCCCTAGAGCTTTCGCACGTTGTTCCACAAAAATGGGTGTTTGGTAAACATCACGCACAATAAATAAAAAAGTCTCTGTTGAAAAATAGGCTTTGAAGCTGGTTACAGCATGGTCAAAAAGAGACATACCATGCGCATCTAGCATGTATTTAGGCTGCGTGTATCCAGCCTTAAAAAAGCGAGAGCTTAAGCCTGCCATCGGAATGATTATCATTGGGCATACCTTTTCAATATTTGGTAAAGTCTAAATGCGTTAGCAAAAAGTGCATCTTGGCGCTGCTGATCATCACTATGTAGCGGCAACATTGATAAAAATAATTGGATTTGCATCGCATACAAATTCATAGGGGTAAGATTAAATTTCTTTCCTACAATCTCAATGAATAGTTGTTGTAAATCTTGCTGTCTCTGAGTGCTTGGGATGTGCAGAGTAATATCTTTATTCGTTATATCAACGTGATAGTAGCCAGCGATGATCCAATCATAGAGTCCTAGTACCGAGTGGCTTAACTTTGCAATATCGTAACGAGTATCCCCATAAATGGTGAGCTCATTATTCGGTGTCAATCCTCGTGGATCGATGGTTTTTATTCGATTGGTTCTAAAATCATATAAAATATTGCTAAAACAAAAGTCGCCATGCATGACTGATGGTTGCGATTTATCTGTTGGTAGCCATTGTGATGAGGTGCTGAGAATATCATTTAATGTGATTTCTTCTCCATCAAACAACCAAGTATCTTCGAGTGATATGTGTCGGCTGGCACAGAACTCAATTAGTCTACTTGCTGTTTTCTCGCCAAAGAGATCATCTAGCGAAGAACAAGTGACGTCATGCGGTGCGGGAAATTCTTGGCACTGAGATATAAAGTTAATACAACTGTTAAAGATGTTGTTCCAAACAATTGTCGGTAATTCAGAAAAAACATACAGCTCATTTAATGCCGTGTGGTGTAAATATTCTAAACGATATTTATAGCGTCCTTGGCTTTCTTGTGATCCCATAAACTGAGGGATAAAGTGGCGCATCTCGAAAGGTAATAGTTCAAACCACTTTGCTTCGGCTTTAATCTTTATATTTTTTGAGCTTGATTTTTCAATCCAGTCTGGAGTGATGAGCAATTCGTTAAAAGCTCTTTGCGTCGTGAACTTTGCTTTTGAGCGGTAATACGTATTAACGTGTCCGAAATCAAGCCAATGATAAGTACTGATTGTTTGTAAGCCAATTTGGTTGTGGTAACGATTGAGAGCCTCAAGAAAGTCCCAATGACTTTGGGTGATAAGTCGAATTAATTGTCGCGGCTGATTAAATTTAAAATAGCCACAAACCATTTGATTACTCGATGTAAAGGTATTTTTTGCTGATAACCATGGAGAGTTCGGGCTATTGTTAATTGTGGCCCAATTATAACCGTCTTCTACCTCAGTGATTGCAACGAGATTATTACCGAGTGGTAATTGAGTAATTAGCGTATCGCCAAATAATACATGTAGAGGACTGTCGAAATTATCTTCGATAAGACTTATGGCAGCAACGAGCGATGCACCGAGCGATAAACCGTCAGGCGTTGATAATATCGTGAAGTTATTTTCTTCTAGCCAAGTCGCATCCGTTGGAGATATTGAATATGATTCAGGAAGTGAAATATATTTCTTTATACCTTGGGGAATAACAGTGTTTTGATGTTGAAATAAACGACGGTTACCAAGCGGAAGAAAACTTGGGGGAAGAGCACCAAACTCAGATTGTAATTCCATATCAACATAGGCCGCTGACATGATTAAGAACATACTTTCTCCTTTGCAATTAATGCATTGATTTCGTCGTGAGAGAGGGCTGCAAATTCAGACGGGCGAATTGCGCGATCATCAATATAAAAGCCGTCATGACCACACCAAGGCTTACCAACAATTATTTCATCGTAAGGAACATTGTATCTATCTAGCCATTCGATGATAAGTGGTAAAGTATGGATATTAATTTTACCGATATTCCCATTATGCGTACGCATATTGCGGGCAGTGAAAATAACGATTTCAAAGCCTTTTTCTTTGTAAGTGTATAAATTGTCGATAATTTCTTGTCGAGGTTTTACATTCCTATAATCAGAGGTATCAGCTTGCGTTAAGGTGCCATCTAAATCAACAACCAGTCTTTTCATTTTAGGTCAATCTTCATGTAGAATGTTTGCCCAATAGTTTATCTGATTAATATAATGAAGTCTTTTTTTGTCATAAATGATGACGAGGTATCCCTATTTTGGACTTGGGTTTAAAAATTAATAACAATTCTATACCGTTTGAAGAAATTACTGTCGTTGTTCAAGGACCGGTTCAGACATTTGCGGATAGACAACAAGAAGATGGCATAACCCAGCGTTGTTTAAGGTCAGTGCGACAGATGCTACCTGGCGCTCATATCATACTGTCGACATGGAAGGATCAAGATTTAGCGGGCTTAGATTATGATCAATTAGTCATAAGTGAAGATCCTGGCCCCAATACTCGATATTACAAGAAAAATGGAACTCCACAGTATTATAACAATAACCGTCAAATAGTATCGACGCTAGCTGGATTAAAGCAAGTACAAACCAAATATGCGGTAAAGCTGAGAAGTGATAATTACCTCGAATCGAATGATTTTATAAATATTCAACAGCAATATAAAAGTCGTTGCGATGCGTTTAAGTTTTTAAAAGAGCGGGTTGTTGTGCCAAATATTTTTACACGCAAATATGCGAAGGGGCATCGAGTCGCTTTTCATGTTAGTGATTTCTTTTATTTTGGTTTAACCGAAGATGTTTTGGCGCTGTGGCAGTTTGAATTAATTCCTGAATTTACCTTAACCAAGCCGGGGATGTTAAATGATGGCTATCCAGACTACCCTGTTGATTGTACACAATTACTCTTTCTTAATGCCTTAAAACAGTTTGATCCAACTATTCACTTAAATGGACTGCTAGATAATAACAAACATACCATTTATCAATCAGAGTTATGCATGGCGAATAATTTAGTTGTTGCTTCTGCAGAAGATATTGGTTTAGGACTATGTAAGAAATTTAAAGAAAAGGTGAGAGTTTCTAAGCCGAAAGGGAAGTGTGCTCATTATCAATATAGAGAGTGGCAGGAGCTCTATAAAAAATATTGTGATGCTAGATTTGATGTAAACTACCCTTTAAAAGAAAAGCTGGGTCTATTTTTTGAACGTTGTTTATACGTCTTTCCTGTGTATTTTGAAACGAAGATTAATTTATGTAGGCGTACTAAATTTTTTTTAAAAATAATAAGTTAAACTAAGTGTTCGGTTGAATTAACTGATGTGTTTGGTGTTGATAATATTGTCGCATTAATAGAATGAAGATATCGAATATCGTCATTGTATTTATGAAAAATGTTTAGTAAAGGTTATCAGATGAATTTGATTAAGCGACTAAAAGCAAAGTGGCGCACCGTTCGAAATACACAAAAAGCGATAAAACTTAAAGCGGCTTGTGCGCTTTATGATCATCGGGACTGTTCCGATGTTTTTTGCGCAGAAGATGTGAAGCATATAGTTATATTTCGTTGGGATGATAAGCTTGGTGATTGTATTATGGCTGGCATTCTTATCAATAACCTGCGTTTACATCGCCCAGACATAAAAATTACCGTTATATGTCGTAAAACAACTAAGTTATGGTTAAATAAAGTTTCTTTTATCGATGAATATATTTTATTAGGCAAGCATAATTTACGTAAAACATTACAGCCTTATAAAAATAAATATGACGTATTTGTTGATGTGTCAAATGGTTTTTCTTACAAAGAAATATTTATTGCGAAATACATAAATGCTAAACATTATTTAGGGTTCAGTGCGGATAGATTTAATATCATTGATGTTTCTATTGACAGTAATCAGATGCATTTTTATCAACGATATATTAATGCGACAAAAATTTTAACGAATAAAGATTGTTTGACTTCTGAAAAACCTCCTGTACCAAACTATAATAAAGAGCTTGAATTTCTTGACTCATTAATAATAGATAAAGATTATAAAAATATAGTTGGTATTAACTTTTTTGGTTCAGGTAAATATAGACGATTCAGTTTTGAAAAAGCAGCATCTTTGATGAAATATTGGTTGGAGAAGCATCCTGAAGACTTGTTGGTTTTATTACCAACGCCAGGTGAAGAGAAATTTTTAACGAAGCTGAACAGCCAATTTTCTTCGTCTAATTTGCTCTTACCGACAGATAAAGCGAGCCTTGAAATGTCTTTAGCTATTATCGATAAGGCTGATTTTACATTTACTCCTGATACCGCAGTAGTACACATGGCTTCGGCATTAGATAAACCTGTAATTGGTATATATCGTGAAAATAGAATGAACTATGAAGAGTGGAAACCATTAGGTAGACATTCTCAGACCATCTTTAATCGAGAGCCTATTTGCGATAATGATAGTGTATATGTATATGAGTTCGGATATGAGCAACTAGAAGAAGCCAGAGCAAATATATTGAAGGCAATACAATGAGAATTGGATTTTTTTTACGAGATCTGAAGGTTGAAGGGGTTCAGGTTGTCACTTTACGTCTTGCTGAAACTTTAACAGCAATGGGGCATCGTTGCGATTTAATAACATTAAATAGTGATCAAGAGTTACTATTACCTAAAAATGTTCAGTGTCATAATATGGCAATAGAAAAATATATTCCTTATAAAGATGCCAATAAATATACGAAATATTTATTATCATTCTTAAATAAAATTGAGAGTGATGAACCATTTAGGGCTGTGTTTTCTGTTCATGGTGAAACTAACGATATTATTTCATTCATTAATGATAAGCGTTTTGTTCATTGCATTCACAATTCTGATGAGCATTCTTACAATAATAAAGGTTGGGTTAAAAAGCTTAAATTTAAAAGAAAACTTAAACGAAAAATCAAAGATAAACATGTTTTATGTGTATCTCAAGGAATAAGAAAATTTGTTAAAGAACATGCTGCTAGCAGTTATTCTTCTCTCTCGACAATTTATAATTCATTTAATATAGAAAAGATTAATAGATTAGCAGGAAGTGAGTCTGTTTATCCACTGCCTAATGATTACATTGTTTTTGTTGGACGTCTTGAAAAACAAAAAAACTTATTATTACTTTTAGATGTCTTATTAAAAATGAAGAGTAATATTCCTCTGATTATTATTGGTCAGGGGAGACTCGAAGAAGCCATAATGAAAAGAGCAAGAGAGCTTGGAATTCAGGAACGTGTTGTCATTTATCCGTTTTGTCAAAACCCTTATCCAATAATAAAAAAAGCAAAAATACTTGTTTTAACCTCATTGCATGAGGGGCTCCCAACCGTTTTAATTGAAGCTCTAATTCTTGGTACTCCTGTTTTGAGCACAAATTGTCCAACAGGGCCATCTGAGATACTGGTTGATGATTTAAAAAAATATCTGGTAGATAGCTATGATGCAGAAATAATTGCCAAACGAGTTGATGATTTATTGTTAGATAATATTAATATTAATAAAGAAGTAATAAGAAATAAATTTGGTTCGGACTCTATCGGGAAAGAATATATATCATTTATTGAAGGAAAGGGGCTATAAAGCCCCTTTTTTATGACTCAAACTTCTCTCTGCTAAGAAATATTCCAATACATAAAAAATAGATTATAAATATTTGTTTATGGAAGAAAGGCACATCAGTTAGTCCCGACAATATCAATATAGATATAAAAGAATAGATACAGATGGCATTTAATGAAGATTTATTCCTAACAAAGAAAATGGGGATAAATATTAGGACTAATAAAAAAGCCAAGCCGAAAAGGCCACATTTTACAGCAATATCTATAAACTGGTTATGGAAGTGTGGTGGTTTATAATTAGCAGCAGCCTGAATAATAACTTTTTCTTTTGCTAACTGGTTTAATTGAGAATAGTAATTTTGACCATAACCAACAAACGGTGACTGTTCAATTAAGTTAATTCCTGCTATCCAAAAGTTTAATCTTAATCCTATAGAAGTATCAGTATTACCATCGTCTATTTGTGTGATCTCTTGTTGGGTTTGAATTATTCTATCTTTAATTATTGGATAGATCGCAGTAAAGATTAGAGTGATGCTTATTAAGCTAATAACAATGCTTTTCTTTAACGTTTTTCGTTGATATGCATAATAGAAATAAATGCTTATTAGTGTTGGTAATAATGCAACAAGAGCACCACGAGTTTCTGTTATAGCTAGACTCATGATAGAAATTATTAACGTTAAAGTAAGAGCGAATTTTTCTTTAACCGTCTTACTTGTGAGTAATAAGATGAATACAATAGCTGAAATAAAACAAATATAAGTAGCAAATGGGATTGCATTAATAGGCCAGAAACCTCTATTTACTGGATCTATATACGTAAAGTGAACAACAAAAAACAATGCATTAATACAACCAATAAAGCATGAGAATATTAAAACTTTTCTAGTGATTAATTGACAAGGTAAAAAGGTTAAAAATACACAGAGAATTGCAATAGCTCTTATATTTATTGGGTTATATAAATTTAGAATATCTGCGGTTATTGATATAAATAAAAGGCTGTACATTAACCAGACATATTTACTTTTTATGTTGATAACAATAGCCGATTTTTTATACTTAATAACTGATGCCAATGCTGAAATAAGCGTTAACACAACCAGAATTTTATCGCCATTATATAAATGGAATAAACCGGTAAAGCTCCAAAAAATCGGAAGTAAAATTAGAAAGTCGGCTAATTTATTAAAGAATTTATTACTATTCATACGGGTTCTCATCACTATTAGGTCGTGTCTTTAATAAACGCAGAATCCACATGTATTGTTCTGGACGCTCACTCACGTATTGCTCGATACATTCGTTCATCATGCGGGCATCTTGCTCTTCAGTGTCACTAGGGAAAGGCAGAGCAGGGTAGAAATCTAATTCATATTTACCTGATTCACTGTTGTACATCGCAAAAAGCGGTACGATCTTTGCGCGACTTAATTTAGACAGTCGGCCAAGACCTGACATTGTTGCTTTGGTGGTAGCAAAGAAATCGACAAATACGCTGTGCTCAGGGCCAAGATCTTCATCGGGTAAGTAGTAACCTAAGTACCCTTCGCGAATCGATTTAATAAACGGTTTAATACCACCACTGCGTTCATAAACACGGCCGCCGTATTGCACACGTTGACGATGCATCAACCAGTCTGAGACTGGGTTTTTCTGCTTTTTCGCCATTGCAGAAACAGGTAAACCGCGTGATGCAAGCAGTACCGCAGGAATATCAATCGCCCAAGTGTGAGGGACTAACAAAATCACGCTTTGCTGCTGATCGGTGAGAGTGGTGAGGTTCTCCATCCCGCGGATCACGGTATTATCTTCTAACCAAAATTTGCTACGTACACTTAACGATGCAAACCCCAGCAAGAATGTACCTGCGGTGGTGATACTTTGCAGTAGAATATCTTCACGTTCAGCATCGGTTTTGTCAGGAAAGCACATCTGTAAGTTTACGCGCGCACGACGGTTTGATTTGCTATTTAACTTGATAGCTTGTTTAGCAAAGGTACTCGCAATTGCGCGGCGTGCTTTATGGGGCAGCAAGCAAAATAGAGAAGCGAGGATAACGGCAAGCCATGTCCCCCAATATTTAGGTGCTAGAAAAGACCATTCAAATTGTGGGTTATAAGCTTGTTTATCGTAATGGTTATCAATCATATCGTTATTATTTGTTTAGGATTGTCATGTATTCTGCAACGCCTTCTGCAACAGATTTAAACGTTTCTGTATAGCCTGCAGCGCGCACTTTAGTCAGATCTGCTTGGGTGTAAGTTTGGTAACGACCTTTTAGGTGCTCAGGGAAGGGAACTGACTCAACTTCACCTTTGCCATGATATTTAACGACAGCATCAGCTACTGCTTGGAAAGATTCAGCATTGCCTGTACCACAGTTAAAAATACCGGATACACTATTTGCTAAGAACCATAGGTTCATTTTGCATACATCGCCAACATAAACAAAATCACGCTTAAAGGTTTCAGAGCCTTCAAATAGTTTTGGGTTGCCACCTGCGTTAATTTGAGTGTTTAGGTGAAAGGCGACAGAGGCCATACTACCTTTGTGTTGCTCACGCGGGCCGTACACATTGAAATAACGGAAGCCAGTAATTTGCGATAGTTTCTCACCATGTGCTTCAGCATCTTGCCAAATACGGCGAACATAGTTATCAAATTGTTGTTTCGAATAACCATAAACGTTCAGTGCACCTTCGTATGGCTTTTCTTCGATGAAGTCATGATCGCGACCACCATAGGTTGCTGCAGATGAAGCATAAAGGAACGGGATTTGGCGCTCTAAACAGTAATGTAATAGCTCTTTTGAGTACTCATAGTTATTGAGCATCATGTATTTACCGTCCCACTCAGTGGTTGCTGAGCAAGCACCTTCATGGAAAATGGCTTCAATATTTCCGAACTCATCTCCCGCCATAATCTGGGTGATGAAGTCTTCTTTGTCCATGTAATCGGCAATGTCTAAATCGACAAGGTTGGCAAATTTAGTCCCGTCTTTGAGGTTATCCACCACTAAAATATCGTTACAACCTTGCTCGTTAAGGGCTTTTACGATGTTGCTGCCGATCATGCCGGCGCCGCCAGTAACAATTATCATGGGAGAAAATCCTTCATTGATGAAATAACAACTTGTAGCTATGGCGCTACAGAGCAAAAAAAACGTTAACTTATGATACATTATATGTAGAAGAAGGGCGAAGGAAGTCAATCAAATGAAAACCCGAGACAGAATTATTCATGCCGCTTTAGCGTTATTTAATGAGCGTGGAGAGCCAAACGTAACGACGAACCATATCGCCGCCGATCTCGCGATCAGTCCGGGTAATCTTTATTATCATTTTAGAAATAAAGAACAGATCATCCACAGTATTTTTGATTTATATGCCACTGACTTACAAGTGAGCTTTCAACCGCGTAGTGAAGCGGAAACGACAGAAAGTCTGTTGAGTTACCTTGATGCTGTATTTTTGCTGATGTGGCGCTATCGTTTTTTCTACGCAAATTTGCCTGATATTTTACGTCGTGATCCTGAATTACAGCTTAAATATCTCGAAGCACAGGCGCAACTTCGCAGTAATATCGCGATATTGATGCAAAGCTTAAAAGAAGGTGGATTGGTTGATATCGATGATGAAGATTTGAAAACCTTGGCTGAGACGTTGTTGATGGTAGCATCAAGTTGGATTAGCTATCAAACGACCCAAGTCGCTGGTGCTAAAATAACCCCAACGGTTATCTATAAAGGTGTTATTCAGATACTTAATATTGTAAGGCCGCTGGCAACACCGTTAGGCTGCGAACGTGTAGAAGCATTGAAACAGTATTACGAGCAACAGGAACAGCAAGCAAAGCGTTAAAAATCCGTTGCGAAAGAAGCGATATTAAAAAAGGTTGGGATAATAACTATCACCAACCTTTTTATTTTAAGTATTAGAGTGGAGCTTAATCAAGCCAAGGTTTAGGATCTATTGGCTGGCCTTTACGGCGGATCTCAAAGTAGAGTCCGGGTTGGGTTTGGCCACCACTGTCACCGACTAAGGCTATTGGCTCTCCAGCTTGGACCGTATCACCGACTTTCTTCAGTAGTGTTTGGTTATAGCCATAGAAACTCATGTCACCTTTACCGTGATCAATACCAATCATCAAACCATAGCCACGTAGCCAGTCTGCAAAAATAATGCGACCAGAATAAATAGCTTTTACTTGGCTCCCCATTGGCGTGCTAAATACCATGCCTTTCCAGCGTAATTGCCCTTGCTGGTGCGAGCCGTAATTATGCAAAATAGTCCCTTTTACTGGCCAGTATAGTTTGCCTTTATGGCGAGCAAGGCCGTCCATCGGCACACGTGCCTGTTGGTTTGCATATTGTTTGTCAATCTCACGTGCTTCAGCTTCAGCTGCAGCACGCGCTTTGGCTTCTTTTGCCGCTTTTATGCGTGCTTGAGCTGCCGCTTTTTCACGAGCAATTCTTGCCGCTTCTTCACGGGCTCTTCGTTCCGCTTCCGCTTTCGCTTTGGCAATGGCAGCGAGCATTTGTCTTTCGTTGGCTTGTAGTTCAGCTAAATCTTCACTGCTGCTATCGATTTGACTTTTAATGCTAGATAGTGTTTTTTGACGTGATTGCTGCTGTTGATCGAGTGTTTGTTTTTGCTGTTTAAGAGTGTTGAGTGCTTGTTGCTGCTCTGTTTTTTGCTCGTTGAGCTGGTGCACTTTCATTTGAATTTCAGTTTGCGTGGCATCAAGGGCATCGATGGCATTAACACGGGCTTTACTGATGTACTCAGCATAGGTTGTCATTCGATCAAGGCGTGTTGAATCCTCACCGCTTAATAAACTGGCGATATCACTGTCTTGGCCTTGGCGAAATTGGGCATTTAATAGAGATGCAACAACGGCCTTTTGTTGTTTCTGTTTTTGTTCTAGTGCTGTTTGTTCCGTATTTAACTTATCAATAGCGCGTTTAATGGTTGCTAATTGATTGTTTGTCGCATGAATATCATTCGCAGCTTTGGCAATGTTCAGTTCGTGTTGTTTTAGATCTTGTTGCAAGCTGTTGTATTTCTTTTGCTTGCTTGCCAGTTGATTTTTTTGACGTGAGATTTCCTGTTTTACGCCATCGAGCTGGTTTTGACTGGACGCTGCACATGGAACGGCAAATGTCATGCATAAAAGAACGCCAGTGCATAATGCACTGGCGCGGATTTTTTTGTTTAGATGTTTTCTAATCATATCTCGCATGGAGATAATTATTTCAGATTGTATAGCACCTGACCAGACATCTCTGCAGGGATTTCCATATCTGTTAGTGAAAGCATCGTTGGCGCAAGATCTGACAGCTTACCACCTGACTTAAGTTCTAAGTCTTTGCTACCTACGTAGATAAGTGGCACTGGTAGATTAGTGTGTGCTGTGTGGATACCACCGGTTGATGGGTCAACCATCATCTCGGCATTACCGTGGTCGGCAGTGATCAGTAACTGACCGTCCATTTCTTTAATCGCTGCAACGACTTTACCTAGGCAAGTATCTAGTGCTTCACACGCTTTCACTGCAGCGTCGTAAACACCAGTATGGCCAACCATATCACCGTTAGGGTAGTTACAGATGATCATATCGAACTCACCACCTTTGATTGCAGCAACAAGCTTATCAGTTAGCTCTGGTGCACTCATTTCAGGTTGAAGATCGTAAGTGGCTACTTTTGGTGAAGCAACAAGTTGACGTGATTCACCATCAAACTCATCTTCTTTACCGCCATTGAAGAAGAAGGTTACGTGCGCGTATTTTTCTGTTTCAGAAATACGTAGCTGTTTTTTGCCTTTCTTCGATAGCCATTCGCCTAATGTATTGTCTAGGCTTGCTGGTTTGAATGCTGTTGTTAGTTCAATATCTGCTGCATATTGCGTTAGCATTACAAAGTCAGATAATTGTGGGAATTGTGCACGCGCAAAATCGGTAAAACCTGGCTCAAATGCACGTGTGATTTCACGCGCACGGTCAGCACGGTAGTTCATGAAAATAACGCTATCGCCATCTGCCACGATTGCAGCTTCTTGACCTTCAGCACGTACTTCTGTTGCTTGTACAAATTCGTCATTTTCATCACGCTCGTAAGCCGCAGCTAGACCGTCAACGGCATTAGCGACTGTGAACTCAGCTTTAGCGGCAGTGATAAGATCGTAAGCTTTTTCAACGCGATCCCAGTTATTATCGCGATCCATTGCGTAGTAACGACCAATCAGTGATGCGGTACGTCCTTTGCCTAGCTTGGCAAATAGTTCATTAAAACGAACCAGTGAATTCTTCGCGCTACGAGGTGGCGTATCACGGCCATCTAGGAATGCGTGAAGGTAGATTTTCTCTGCGCCACGTTTTGCTGCCATTTCAATTGCAGAAGCAATGTGATCTTCGTGGCTGTGTACGCCACCAGGAGATAGAAGACCTAAGATATGAACCGCTTTACCTGCGTTTACTGCTTTGTCGATAGCCGTTACAAGTGCTTCATTTTCGAAAAACTCACCATCGCTGATCGCTTTAGTAATACGAGTAAGATCTTGGTATACCACACGGCCTGCACCGATATTAGTATGACCTACTTCAGAGTTACCCATTTGACCGTCAGGTAGACCAACATCAATACCAGAAGCTGAAATTAGTGTGTTAGGGTTTTGAGCAAGCAGCCCATCCATTACTGGTGTTTGAGCGTTAGCAATGGCGTTATCCGCATTGTCTTCGCGGTAGCCCCAACCATCTAAAATAACAAGTGCAAGTGGTTTCTTCGCAGACATGTTCTGTCCCTCTTCGAATAAATGAAAATCTATATCAATTGCCTTAACTGCTTAATATAAAAGCATTTTTAAGGTAATTGTAATATCCATTAATGTGATTTTACTACAGAAAGTATTGAAAGCAGTAGGAGAAGTTCAAACTTACTGTCGAGCGTATTGTGACCTATTCGACAAAATATATGCATTTATTGTCTTGAGTGTAAGCCCTAGATCACAGTTTTTCTCTATTTCATTAATAGGTAAGTGCGAGATTCGCTTTTATACTGGGTGGTGCGCATCACTTATTAATAGCAACAAGTGAGTTAAAGCGCGGAATGAATACCCGTTGCTGTACATGATAGGTAACAACGGTATACTCAAAACCTTTAAAAATCCCGTTAATCTTGGCTGCCATTTAGCCATGAAACAGAGCGAAGCAAATGCAACAATATATTGAATTTTTAACCAGTAACCCTATTTTATCTCTAGTTTGGATCGGTTTAGTTGTGGCTATCATCGGTTCTATGGTCAAAGAGAAAACTGCAACGTATAAAACTATTGGTATTAACGATGCAACAGTTTTAGTCAATCGTGAAGAAGGAGTGTTTGTTGATATTCGCTCTCGTGACGAATACCGTAAGGGTCATATTGCAGGCTCACTTCACGCTTTACCAAGCCAAATTAAAGAACAAAACATTACAGAGCTTGAAAAACATAAAACAGCCCCAATCATTGTGGTATGTAAGACAGGTCAAACCGCTCAAACAACCGCAAATGATTTGAGTAAAGCGGGTTTTACCAATGTTAATGTACTAAAAGACGGTCTGATTGCTTGGAACGAAGCAAACCTGCCGTTAGTAAAAAGCAAAGGTAAAAAATAACGCATTGTTTGATGTGCGGTACGCGTAGTCATACCGCTGTCTATTTATTCAATACAGCCTGTGGTTAGCACTGTGCTGGCGCATTAAGTCTCGTAATAGCGAGCATCAAAAAGGACTCAGGAAATGGCTGAAGCAGCAAATACAGAAGCACAACAAAACTTTCAAATTCAACGTATCTTCCTAAAAGACGTTTCTTTTGAAGCGCCTAATTCACCTGATATGTTCCAAAAAGAATGGAACCCAGATGTGAAATTGGATCTTGATACTCAAAGCCGCGAACTAGCTGAAGGTGTGTATGAAGTTGTACTTCGTCTGACTGTTACAGTTAAGAATGAAGAAGAGAATGCATTCCTTTGTGAAGTTCAGCAGGGTGGTATCTTCTCTGTTGCAGGTATGGAAGCACCACAACTAGCGCATTGCCTAGGTGCATTCTGCCCGAACATCCTATTCCCGTACGCGCGTGAAACAATTTCAAGCTTAGTCGTTAAGGGTACATTCCCACAATTGAACCTAGCACCAGTAAACTTTGATGCATTGTTCATGAACTACTTACAAAACCAAGCAGAAGCAAACGCTGAAGCTTAATAAGCAAAGTAACAATTATGACTAAGAACGCAAATAATACGATTTCAATGGCAGTATTAGGTGCTGGCTCTTACGGCACAGCACTTGCTATTGCGTTATCCAGAAATGGTGCCAATGTTATTTTATGGGGCCATGACCCAGAACATATTGCACAATTGGAAATTGATCGTGCCAATGAAGCGTTTCTTCCTGGTGTGCACTTTCCTGAATCGTTAATTGTAACGTCAAACTTACAAGATGCTGTTGAAGGTAGCCGCGATTTACTTGTTGTTGTACCAAGTCATGTATTTGGTCAAGTATTATCACAAGTAAAACCTTTCTTACGCTCAGATTCACGTGTCTGTTGGGCGACCAAAGGGTTAGAACCAGAAACTGGACGCCTGTTAAAAGATGTCGCAGTCGATGCTTTAGGTAATGATATTCCACTTGCAGTGTTATCAGGCCCTACCTTTGCCCAAGAACTGGCTGCGGGTTTACCGACGGCTATTTCTGTTGCATCACCGGATGCGGAGTTTGTTGCTGATCTTCAAGAAAAGATTCATTGTGATAAAACCTTTAGAGTTTATAGCAATAATGATTTTACGGGGATGCAACTAGGCGGCGCGGTAAAAAATGTGATTGCGATTGGTGCAGGTATGTCTGACGGTATTGGCTTTGGTGCCAATGCACGTACAGCGTTGATCACCCGCGGTCTTGCGGAAATGTGTCGTCTTGGCGCGGCATTAGGTGCACAGCCTGAAACCTTTATGGGGATGGCTGGATTGGGTGACTTAGTACTCACATGTACCGATAACCAATCCCGTAACCGTCGTTTTGGTTTAGCACTAGGTGCAGGTAAAAGTGTAGAGCAAGCACAGCAGGAAATTGGTCAAGTTGTTGAAGGTTATCGTAATACCAAAGAGGTTTGGCAACTAGCGAAACGTTATGGTGTTGAGATGCCGATCTCTGAGCAAATTTATCAAGTACTTTATCAAGGTAAAGATGCTCGTGAGGCTGCTAAAGAATTACTCGCACGCGAGAAAAAATATGAATAACAGTAAGATATAAAGCTAACAACCTTATTATCTTCTGTTTCAACAACGCGAGCCTTGGCTCGCGTTGTTTTTTTTTGCAATCAGGTTAAAGTAATACCTGACTAATTAAGTATAGTTATAAGAAGAATAGATAAGTAAGCAGAGGATGACGTGAAGCAATGTCAACAACACCAGCTTTGGCCAGCGATCAAGCAGGAAGCACGAGAGCAGTCAGAGCATGAACCAATGCTTGCGAGTTTTTATCATGCCACGATTATTAAGCATGATGATCTTGCTGCTGCATTGAGTTATATACTTGCCAATAAATTGGCGACACCATCGATGCCAGCGATGGCTGTTCGTGAGGTCATCGAAGAAGCGTATGCTAGCGATTGTTCGATAGTTGAATCGGCAGCACGTGATATTTGTGCTGTTGTTGAACGTGATCCTGCTATTGAGATGTATTCTATTCCATTACTTTATCTTAAAGGTTGTCACGCTCTTCAAGGATATCGTGTGGCTAACTGGTTGTGGAAACAAGATCGAAAAGCCTTAGCGGTTTATCTACAAAACCAAATCTCGGTAGCTTGCCAAGTCGATGTGCATCCTGCGGCAAAAATCGGTCAAGGGATCATGTTTGATCACGCGACCGGTATTGTGATTGGTGAAACCGCTGTCATTGAAAATGATGTTTCAATTCTTCAGGACGTCACATTAGGTGGTACGGGGAAAGAGAGTGGCGATCGTCACCCGAAGATCCGTGAAGGGGTGATGATAGGTGCTGGCGCTAAAGTGTTAGGCAATATCGAAGTCGGTGAAGGGGCGAAAATAGGCTCTTGTTCGGTAGTGTTAAATTCTGTACCTCCCCATACCACTGTCGCTGGTATTCCTGCCAAAGTGGTTGGGCGACCAAATTCTGATAAACCATCGATGGATATGGATCAGCAATTTAATGGTAACTCGCAAACGTTTATTGAAGGTGATGGTATTTAGCCATCGTTATGTTCAATAAAAGACATATTGAATGTGAAAAAAGGCGATCATTGATCGCCTTTTTCTGTTTTATACCGCGCCGTTAAAATCCATTTGTCGCCATGCTTCAAACGCAATAATCGCAACTGCATTGGAAAGGTTTAAGCTGCGGCTATCGGGTTGCATTGGAATACGTAAGCGTTGCTCAAGGGGCTGGCTGGCAATAAATTCAGCCGGTAGGCCACGAGTTTCTGGGCCAAAAAGTAACACATCACCTTGCTTAAATTTCGCATTAGTATGGAAATTAGTGGTTTTGGTGGTGCAGGCAAAAATACGACGTCCTTCCATTGCTTGCATGAAAGCAGCAAAATCTTTATGACGATGGACATGCGCTAAATCATGATAATCCAAACCAGCACGGCGTACTTTTTTCTCGTCTAAATCAAATCCTAATGGTTCAATCAGATGCAAGTTAGCACCACAGTTCGCACTGAGGCGAATAATGTTACCCGTATTGGGGGCAATTTCAGGTTCATATAACGCAATATCAAACATAATTTATCGCTTTATTAGCAGCTAAAGATAACACATTGTGACAAGCTCAGTATAAACAAGCAAATGGCCTGAGCATAAAGATTATTTCCACTAAGAGTGTGTCTGTTTTTAGCTTTGTATATTGATCTGGACGATTTTAAGTCAATCAATGATCAATATGGTCATGCCAATGGAGATAGAGTATGAAAGCCTCGTTACTTTAATGACATGCAACGTTTTCGGCTCAAAAGTGTCGCTGGTTTATCAAGAGTATCTCTTTAATGGTGTTAACAGGCCAGAGGCAGAGTAATAGTAATATTCAATCCGCCAAGGGAGCTATTATTCGCTTTAATTGTTCCTCTATGTTGTCGAATCGCACTTTCTGTAATAGCTAAACCAAGCCCAGTGCCTCCGCTGTCACGATCTCGTGCGGTGGAGACGCGGTAAAAGGGCCGGAAGATATCATCTAATTCCGCCTCAGGCACACCGTCACCATTGTCATCAATCGTGATGGTGAGCAGGTACTGTTGAACCGTAAACTGTATTTCAATGACGTCATTGCCGTATTTAATCGCGTTACGTATTACGTTCTCTAGTGCGCTGATCAATAGGTTAGGATTGCCATTAATCGGCCAATCTTGCAGCGCGTTATAACGTAAAGTTTTATGGCATTGTTCAGCTTCAAAGCGAGCATCTTCAAGCATCTCATACCATAGTGTTTGGCTATCAAGCCTTTCATTTTGTTGATGGCTATCGACTTGCATTCTAGATAATTCAAGTAATTCGCCAATCATGGTTTCTAATCGTTCAGCCTCAGTATCAACGCGGGTTAGCTCACGGCTTTCCCCTTGTTTGCGTTGAGCTAATGCGGTAGCCATCCGTAAACGAGTGAGTGGTGAGCGTAACTCATGCGAAATATCTGACAGTAAACGTTGCTGTCCACTGATCATGGTATTTAATGCCCCTACCATTTGGTTAAAGCTTGCGCCAGCTTGTTTAAATTCTCGTGGTCCGGTTTCTAAATTTGGATCGGCGGTAAACTCACCTTGTGCGACACGCTCTGCGGCTTGTTGTAAACGTCTTGCTGGGCGTGTGACTGCCCAAGCGAGCCAGAGTAAAAAGGGTGTGCTGACTAGCATTGTCACGAGTAGGAGCTTAAATGGCTTATCCAAAATTTGAATGATAAAAGGGGAAGGGCCACGCCATACTTGGCCGCTATACATATAAATATCACCCTTCGGTGTATTGATCGTAAAGGGGCCAGCCATCATCCAGCGACCATATAAACGTTGCTTAGGGGCACTTGGGTTATCAGCAATAGTAATAAAGTTACGCAATGCTTTAGTGTGTTTTTGTGGTGAGATAATGTCGCCATCAAGAGTCGTAAAATAAATCTGGATATCATGATTATTTTTACGTTTTGTTAAGCGTTTGAGTTTTTGTTCTAGCTGCAATCTTTTAACGGTTTCGTTTCGTGGGGTGTTGAGCTTTTGGTTAATATTTTCTGCGGTATATTCTAGGCGTTTAAGGTGAGGCTCTGGGATCGCTTGCCCTGTTCGAGGATCGAGTTGAAATAATAAAACGATTGTCACGACGACAACAAAAAGGGTAAACCAGAAAATGGCAAAAATACGGCCATAAAGGCTAGTGAGCCCCGGAAATTTCATTATGCTTCCTCAACTAATAAGTAACCTTTACCGCGTAAGGTTTTAATCCTTGGCTTACCATCTAAGCGCTCTGGCAACTTTTTACGAATATTGGATACATGCATATCAATGGCGCGATCAAAACGAGCTAAACGTTTACCGAGTACATCTAGGCTTAAGGATTCTTTGGCAATAATCTGACCTGGGCGTTGAATAAAATAGCTTAATAAAGCGAGCTCTGTGCCCGTCATTTCGATTGGAATTTCCTGACAAAGCACCTCTTGTCGTCCGGGATAAATCGTAATGTCTTGATAGGTGAGTAGGTCTGATTTTTCAGTGGTTTTTTCATTCGTGGTTTGAGTACGGCGCAATACTGCGCGTATACGCGCTAACAACTCTCGGTCGCTAAAAGGTTTAGGCAGGTAATCATCAGCGCCGAGTTCAAGACCAAGCACACGATCAATTTCATCACCTTTAGCGGTTAACATCATCACAGGTGTTGAATGGGACTCTCGTAAGCGACGTAGCATTTCAGTGCCGTTCATTACTGGCATCATGACATCAAGTAAAATCAGATCGATACTGCTATCTACCTTTTCTAATCCTTGCTGGCCATTATTGGCTTCAATCACATCAAAGCCTTCTAGCTCTAGAATATCTTTTAATAATGCTGTGAGCTCAATGTCGTCATCGACAAGTAAAATTTTCGCCATGGTCAAACCTATGCAAAGATAAAGAGAGTGATGAAGTCTTGAGCCTAGTATCGCTAATGTCAGCGTGAACGCCAAGTTTCGTTATCATTGATTTACGTAGCTTTACGTTTACTCGACAACGCTTTACTTGTGATCCGTTATTATGATTACCAAGCACAATGGCACAGGTTGCCGCACCCAAATAGTTGGAGATACAAGCATGAAAATGTTCAAAAAAACAATGATGATGGCGATTGCAGTACCAATGGTATTAGGTTCGATGTCAGTAATGGCAGCTCCGAACTCACATGGTATGAAAGGGCATCATGGTGAGCGTGGCCTGTTTAAACAGCTAGAGTTGACTGATACACAAAAAGCCGAAATGAAAACCTTACGAGAGAAAGATCGTGAAGCGATGAAAGCGGAGCGACAGGCTAATCGCACTGAAATGCAAACAGATCACAAAGCACTCGATAAATTAGTACTGGCAGATAATTTTGATGAGCAAGCGGTACGTCAATTGGTCGATCGTATGTCAGAGAAACAAGCCGAGCACCGTGTTGAGCGATTAAAACAGCGCCATCAAATGTTGAATATTTTGACCCCAGAGCAAAAAGCAAAATATGTGGAATTAAAGCAACAGCATGCCGAAAAGCGATTTATGAAACTTGAGAAAAAAACACACTGAGTGTTTGGGTAATAAAGACAAAAAAAGAAAGCCATAACTTCTGTTGTGGCTTTTTTTTGATTTTTTACTCAGGAGTTAGAGCCCTCATAAAAAAATCACCTCGATGATCGTATTTTCTCGTAGGTTTTGTTATTAATTGTCATCATAAAACGGCTATACTGCGTGATATTGAACACACCATAGGCATATGGATCATCAAGTACACGAAAAATCGGGCTGATTATGTAGCAACGTCAGCTTAAAACGAAAGAGATAAGGTTAATTTTTGTGTAAAAAGAAGCTTGATTGAATCCCGACCTTGCGTGATATGAATCAACTAAATATTTTTGCAAACTTGTAATACTCCTACGTAAGTAGAAAAGTTTCAGTTTTTACACGCACAGCACGGGTGTTGCTGTGATATCGAGCAGGGGAACCTCGGTATAATCGTGTCGGATTTGATTTTCAATTCCCAAAGTCAGAGGGTAACCATGATTAAGAAGATTGGTGTTTTGACCAGTGGTGGTGACGCACCTGGTATGAATGCAGCAGTTCGCGGCGTAGTTCGAGCAGCGTTAACTGAAGGTCTAGAAGTGTACGGTATTTATGATGGCTACCAAGGTCTTTATAACAACTGTATCGAAAAGCTAGATCGTAAAAGTGTATCTGATGTGATCAACAAAGGCGGTACATTCCTAGGCTCTGCGCGTTTTCCTGAATTCCGAGAAGTGGAAGTGCGTGAAAAAGCGATTGAGAACCTAAAACTGCATGGCATTGATGCATTAGTAGTTATTGGTGGTGACGGTTCATACATGGGCGCGAAGAAGTTAACTGAGATGGGTTACCCATGTATCGGTCTTCCTGGCACTATCGATAATGACGTTGCAGGTACTGATTACACTATCGGTTACATGACAGCAATGAATACGGTTATCGATGCAATTGACCGTTTACGTGATACATCCTCTTCACACCAACGTATCTCTATTGTAGAAGTGATGGGTCGTCATTGTGGTGACTTAACCCTAATGTCTGCGATTGCTGGTGGTTGTGAGTACATCATCACACCTGAAACTGGTCTAGATAAAGAAAAATTACTAACGCATATCCGTGAAGGTATTGCTAAAGGTAAAAAACACGCAATTATTGCTATCACAGAGCTAATGACTGATGTTAATGAACTGGCTAAGTTCATTGAAGCAGAAACAGGTCGTGAAACTCGCGCAACAGTATTGGGTCACATTCAGCGTGGTGGTCAACCAACAGCGTTTGACCGTGTACTTGCTTCTCGTATGGGCGCATACGCAGTTGATCTTCTTCAAAAAGGAGAAGGTGGTCGTTGTGTAGGTATTCAGTGTGAGCAACTTGTTCACCACGATATCATCGATGCAATTGAAAATATGCGTCGTCCTGTTCGTAACGATCTTTATGAGTTAGCTGAGAAGTTATTCTAAGAGATTTATCGAGCGGTAAGAGAGAAAGAAGGTCGATTATTATCGGCCTTTTTTATTACCTTGAAATCGGTAAAGAGCAGTTTTTTTGGCGGTAAAAACAAAAAGGCCACCCGTAGGTGACCTCTTAGGCTAATCAAAAAGAATGATTAGTTTTTCGCTTCAGCTGCTGCTTTAGCGATAGCTGCGAAGCTTTCAGCATCAAGTGCTGCGCCACCAACTAGAGCACCGTCGATGTCTGGTTGTGCGAAGTATGCAGCTGCGTTTTCTGGCTTAACAGAACCGCCGTATTGGATAACAACGTTCTTAGCGACTTCTTCACTCTTCTCAGCGATGTGAGCACGGATAGCAGCGTGGATGCGTTGTGCATCGTCAGCAGTTGCTGCTTTACCTGTACCGATAGCCCAGATTGGTTCGTAAGCGATGATTGCGCCGTTCAGTGCTTCAACACCTTGAGTGTTGATAACAGCGTCAAGTTGACGTGCACATACAGCTACTGTTTCGCCAGCTTCGTTTTGTGCTTCTGACTCACCAATACAAAGAACTGGCGTTAGGCCATTTTCTTTTAGGAATGCGAATTTTTGAGCAACAAACTCATCTGATTCGTTGTGGTATTCACGACGCTCAGAGTGACCGATGATGATATGGCTAGCACCGAATTCTTTAAGCATTGCAGGAGAGATATCACCTGTGAATGCGCCGTTGTTGTGTAGATCAACGTTTTGAGAACCAAGGATGATTTTGCTGTTTGCTTTGCTTAGTAGCTGCTCAGCTAGATCCAAGTACATTACTGGTGGAGCGATGGCTACATCAACACCTTCAACACCGTTAAGTGCTGCATCAAGACCTTTGATAAGGCCAGAGACCATTTCCTTGCTACCGTTTAGCTTCCAGTTACCCATAACCACAGGATGGCGCATAGCTTTTCTCCAAATTTAAATGATGTAATTAACTTAACTTGATGTAGTAAAAATATACCAAGAATGGTTCATTTTTACTGTCCAAAATCATTAATGAGCTCGGTTGTACCTTTTTCAAGGTAAAAAGTGAACTCATAATTTCAAAATATTTCAAAATATAGTTAATTTCTTGCAGGAAACTGCGTTAGAAAGAGTTTTTCTCTGTGTTTTCGGATTGTTTGGGATGAGATGAAATCGGCGTGATCTCAGCATTTTCTTGGTTATAGGGGTGTTGGAGGGTTTCGGCAAAGCGAACTAATTGGCGCTGTAACTCATTTCGTAACAACATGGTGGTGTGAAGTGGGTTTTTTCCACGACTAATAATCAGATCGATATGACTTTGTTGTGCTTTTAGGCGTGGTTGCATGCTGTCATGTGCTTGGTTTATTGCGTCTTCTATTAATTGTTGACGTAGTTGTTCGAATTGTTCTGGATCTTCTTTTGCCATTTTTGCCATATCATCAAAATTGGGTAGCGTATCCATCGTCAACTCCATCCGTACAACTACCTTTAGTATATGAAAAGATAACGGGTATGGCGTCTTAGAGGTGAGATTAGTAGGAGATAAAGTGACAACTTTATGCATATATCTCCTATTTGATACAACTAAGCGGGTGTTAATAACTACCAGTAATGCTCCATAGTTATCTGTCCCGGTTTTCGACGTAAATTTTTAGCAAATCCTCGCGCTTCTAGCACACTTTTAGTCTCTTTTACCATTTCAGGGTTACCACACAACATAATTTGGCTTTGCTCTGGATGTAATGTTAGCCCGACATGGCGCTCTAGTTGTCCATCTGCAAGGGCTTGAGTGATCCTTCCTGTCAGGCAAAGAGGAGACGGTTCTCGGCTGACAAAAGGCTGGACGATAAGTTGATCGCCATATTGCTGCTTTAATTGTGTGATTTCTGCTTGATAACTTAAATCTGCGGCAAAACGAACCGCATGAACTAAGACGATTTTTCTAAACCGATGCCAGACATCGCCTTGCTGCAAAATAGACAGGTAAGGACCGATAGCCGTTCCTGTTGCAAGTAGCCAAAGGTGATCGCCTTGTGGAACCTCATCAAGAGTAAAAAAGCCATTGGCGCGTGCAGAGATCAAGACTGTATCGCCTTCTTCTAATTGGTGGAGTCGTGGTGACAATAACCCGTCTTGAACCCTTGTGGCGTAAATATCGATGGTTGGCTGCTGGGGAGGGTTAACAAAAGAATAGGCGCGTTGAACCATTTGGCCATCAATCTCTAAGCCGAGCTTGGTAAATTGCCCTGCTTTAAAAGGCTCGATGTTTGCCGCTAATGACAAACTGAATAAATTATTATTCCAGTGGCGGTTTGCAATAACTTGAGCAGGAATCCAATCAGCCATTATGGCCTCCTAATTCTATGATGTTATTCGATAAGTGCAGCGCCTTTGACCTGAAATGATATGTTCTTCACGTTCAATACGGATGTTTTCTCCAAGAAGGCGTTTAAATACCGTAAGTTCCGAGAGACATAGCGCAGGACAATGTTGTGCTGCTCGACAAATAGGGCAGTGATTTTCAACTAAGGTATACCCATCGTGCGTTGTTATAAGCTCTGCCATATACCCATCTTGTGTACGTAATTGAGCGAGGTGTTCGAGCTTTTCTTTGAGTGTTTCGCACGTTTGTAATGTTTGTTGATACTGTTCGTAAGTCTGCTGTTCGCGTTTTGCGATAACTTGCTCAAGCCCTGATGTTCCGAACAGATCTTCAACTGACTCTAACATGTGTACGGCTAAATCATGATGACGATCAGTAAAACGACGATGTCCTTGCTCTGTTAATTGCCAATGACGGGTAGGACGTCCGACTTTGACTTTGACATCGTTAAAATCAACCAGCCCTTCATCTTCTAAGCTTTGTAAGTGCTGACGAATTCCCATGGTAGTAACGGAGAACTTTTCAGCCAATACTTTTGCCGTGACAGGACCTTCATTTTTTAAGTGATAGAGGATTTTCTCGATGGTTTTCATAGCTACCTATATATTCATTTCTCTAGGTATTATGGGATCAGCTCATTAAATAAAGCAATCTCTTTACCATTCTAACGGGTTGCGTTGATTTTGCTTCTTAGGAGTGAGAGGTGGGAAAAAAAGCGTACCGAAGTACGCTTTATTACATGTGAATATCGTAATTAGATGATGTGCGATTTTACAATGTCATCTTTACGATCAAGGTAATGGGTCGACTTAATACGACGAATAGTACGGCATTGACCACGGATCAATAAGGTTTCCGTTGTCGCTATATTACCTTGACGATGAATGCCTTCTAGTAAGTCACCTTTGGTTATACCTGTTCCTGCAAAAATCACGTTATCGCTTTTTGCCATATCTTCAATACGCAATAATGTGTTGGTTTTAATACCCATTTCGTGGCAACGACGAATTTCAATTTCACCGAGTTCGCGGTTTTCTACGGTATCCCCTTTGACCTCATGACGAGGAAGTAAACGCGCCTGCATGTCACCGCCTAATGCACGGATCGCGGCGGCGGAAACAACACCTTCTGGCGCACCACCGATACAGTACATCACGTCGACTTCACTATCTGGCATGCAAGTTAGAATAGACGCCGCCACATCGCCATCAGGCACGGCAAAGACACGAATACCGATTGCTTGCATTTGCTTAATCGTTTCATCGTGGCGAGGCTTGGCAAGGGTGATCACCACTAAATCTTGCAATGATTTACCCAGAGCATTAGCAATAGCCGTCAAGTTATCAACAAGTGGCTTCTCAAGATCAATCACGCCTTTTGCTGCAGGGCCAACCACCAGTTTTTCCATGTACATATCAGGCGCCTTTAGAAAGCTTCCTTTTTCACCCGCGGCTAATACAGCGAGGGCATTATTTTGTCCCATCGCTGTCATGCGTGTTCCTTCAATGGGATCGACTGCAATATCAACAGCATCGCCACCGCAACCCACCTTTTCACCGATGTAGAGCATTGGCGCTTCATCAATTTCGCCTTCACCAATTACGATTTCGCCATTGATTTCAGTTTGATTAAGTAGAATACGCATCACTTCTACCGCAGCATTATCAGCAGCATTTTTATCGCCACGACCAAGCCATTTATGGCCTGCTAGTGCCGCCCCTTCTGTAACCCGTGAGAATGCCATTGCTAAATCGCGTTTCATGATAACTCCAGATATATAAAATCGATTAGATAAATAAACTGAGTCGATTTTAACATAAGGGATGGTGAAACGATTGCGCAAAATAAAGGGCAGTATTGCAATGTTCATAACCCGTATTAATCGCTGTGTATAAATTCTGGTTTTGATGACAAGCCACTATTATATCCTGCATGTGGTCATGCTAATGATTAGCGTTATTTTTAGTGACAGAATATCAATGAATGAATCGTGACAAAAAAGCAATATTGGTGGTATTGGGTCTAAACACTGTGTACAAATTAGGATATAAATAAGAAAGC
Source organism: Photobacterium sp. GB-72 (assembly GCF_003026095.1). NCBI lineage: Bacteria > Pseudomonadati > Pseudomonadota > Gammaproteobacteria > Vibrionales > Vibrionaceae > Photobacterium > Photobacterium sp. GB-72. The sequence continues at coordinate 98,841 of NZ_PYNV01000010.1, forward strand.
GTAAGTTAGGTGACAGTTAAGCTTATTCGTTGATGTTTTTTTGACAGGGAAGAGAGCAAATAAAGCTGAGATTCGATTAAAAATGAACTTCGCGCTGTATTTGGTTGTCTCAGTGGGCGAATATTTTATCCACTTTGCAAAAATTATATCAGACTTGTGTGATTTTCATCCGTTTGCCCAAAAGCATTAGAATTGTGGATGTCAGATAGTCGCTGCCTCGTTAGAATAGAGGTGAATGTGAATTTAACTCGCGCGTAGGTGATTGGCTTAATGACTAAGCCAACATACGGGCTAAGATCAGGTAAACAATATGTCTCTAGAAATGTTAGAACAACTAGAAGCCAAAGTTCAGATGGCAATTGATACAATTTCTATTCTACAAATGGAAATTGATGAATTAAAAGAGCAAAACTCTCAACTTTCGATGGAAGCGCAAGAACTACGCTCTGGTCGTGAAAGTCTAAATGAAGAAAATGAAAAACTACGTCAAGATCATAATGCATGGCAGGAGCGCGTACGCAACCTACTAGGCAAAATGGAACACGTAGAATAATACTGATTTCAGTTTATCTGTTTCGGTTTTCGGCTTGGTATGTTGTTTTCAGGAACGACAGCATACCGGGCCGTAATTTTATTGATTGCTCGCAGTATGTCTAATCGATATCAAGAGGCTCAGGTGATAAAATAACCCCAGTGTTATCAGCATAGATATGATCTTCTGGTAAGAAGGTCACCCCACCAAAATTGACTGCAACGTCAACCTCACCGATATCACGTTGATCAGCGCCCACTGGGATTGAGGCAAGCGCCTGAATACCAAGATCTAATTCATCTAGCTCATCAACATGGCGAACACAGCCATAAATAATCAGCCCTTCCCATTGATTTTCTTGCGCTAAATGAGCTAAATCGATATCAATTAATGCACGTCGTAGTGAACCACCACCGTCAATTAATAACACTCGCCCTACGCCTGATTGTTCTAAGACTTGGCGAATAACACCGTTATCTTCAAAACATTTTATGGTGGTTATTTGACCGCCAAAAGAGCTGCGTCCACCGTAAGAGCTGAACATAGGCTCAACAACATCAACGTGTTCGAGATAGATATCACACAGTTCAGAGGTATTGTATTCCATAAGTGGACTTCTTATTTAGCGAAAGAAAAGAAAGGAAATCAATAAGGCTTATAACGAGGAGATACTCATCGTAAGCCTTGTTGAAATTATAACCAGTTGATCTGTCATTGCAATTCGCAATTATGACAAGATGATCCCAAGAGCAAACAATAAATTCGTCAGTAAAGCACATTTGACCATGGTTGCCATCATTGGGCGGAGTTCTTCACCATTTTTAGAATGATAAACAGCACGACCATGTTTAAATAGTAGTGGCACACTCAATAAAAATAGCCATCCGAATAGCGATTTTGTTTCAAATAGAGAAAAAAGCGTTAAACATACAACACTGGCTGCTAATAAGAAGAGGTGGTATTTACGACCCCATTCAGGTCCCATTCGTACGACCAAAGTTTGCTTACCATAAGCTCGGTCGTTATCAATATCACGTAGGTTATTAATATTAAGAACGCCCACTGCGAGCAAACCACAGGCCGTTGCCGGTAACATTATCACTGAATCAATGTTGCCAGCTTGTAGGTAGTAAGTGCCTGCAACACCCAACCAGCCAAAAAAGATTAATACTGATAAATCACCTAAGCCACGGTAACCGTAGGGCTTATTACCCACGGTATAGGCAATAGAAGCAACAATAGCTAGCGCGCCGAGTAGTATAAAGCCAATGATGTCATGGGGATTATGACAGGCAAAAAATATCAATGATAAGCCACTGATTGCTGTCAGAATAATGTTGACAAACATGGCAGTACGCATGGCTTTCGGGGTTACTAATCCTGATTGAATCGCACGTTGAGGTCCTAAACGATCATCATTATCGGTGCCTTTGACAGCGTCACCATAATCATTAGCAAGGTTAGAAAGAATTTGCAGCAAAAGGGCGGTTAATAAAGCGAGCGCTGCAATTAAAGCAGAAAAACTTCCATGCCATCCTGCCACTGCACTACCGCATACAATTGATGCGATGGCTAGTGGCAAGGTTTTCGGTCTTGCTGCATCTAACCAAATAGCAAGTGATGAAGATGATTTCATAATCTAGGTACTTAAATAATGAGGGAATAGCTATTATGGCGAAAATTTGGATTGGCGCAAATTTATCCCATTAATAGTTGCTAAAATGAAAAAAACGGTGCGCAAGGCACCGTTATTTCTGAAAGGCAATGTTATTACAGGATAAAACGGCTTAAATCTTCATCTTGTACGAATTCACCAAGACGCTCGCTAACATATGCGGCATCAATCGTGAATTTCTCACCAGACTTTTCGCTTGCATCATAGGAAATTTCTTCCATTAGACGCTCCATAACGGTATGCAGACGACGAGCACCGATATTCTCAGTACGCTCATTCACTTGCCATGCCGCATCCGCTAGGCTGTCGATACCGTCAGCCGTGAATTCGATTTCAACTGATTCTGTTGCCATTAATGCTTTGTATTGCTCTGTTAGCGATGCATTTGGCTCCGTCAGAATTCGTTTAAAGTCGTGACTTGTTAGCGCTTCAAGCTCAACGCGAATAGGTAAACGACCTTGCAATTCAGGGATCAAATCTGATGGCTTAGCCACTTGGAAAGCGCCTGATGCAACAAACAGGATGTGGTCTGTTTTAACCATACCGTGTTTGGTTGATACTGTGCTGCCTTCGACTAATGGGAGTAAGTCGCGCTGCACACCTTCACGAGAAACATCAGGACCGGAAGACTCGCCACGCTTACAAATTTTATCGATTTCATCGATGAACACGATACCATTGTTTTCAACCGAATGAATGGCTTGTTCTTTAAGCTCTTCTTGGTTGACTAACTTCGCCGCTTCTTCTTCGGTTGCAGCTTTTAGCGCGTCTTTGATTTTCATCTTGCGCTTTTTAGTGGTATTGCCAGCAAGGTTTTGGAACATGCCCTGTAGCTGGTTGGTCATTTCTTCCATACCAGGAGGCGCCATGATCTCTACACCCATCTGAGGTGCTGCAATGTCCATTTCAATTTCTTTATCGTCAAGCTTGCCTTCACGTAATTTTTTACGGAAAGATTGACGAGTCGACGACTCTGCAGGGGCTTCTTCATTTTGACCCCAAGCATCACGCGCTGGTGGTAGAAGGGCATCTAAAATACGCTCTTCTGCTAATTCTTCAGCACGGAAACGGACTTTCTCAGTCGCCTGTTGATGTGTCATTTTTACTGCTACATCAGTTAGATCGCGAATGATTGTTTCGACTTCTTTACCAACATAACCCACCTCGGTGAATTTTGTTGCTTCTACTTTAATGAAAGGCGCGTTAGCTAGTTTCGCTAAGCGGCGTGCAATCTCGGTTTTACCCACCCCAGTTGGGCCGATCATTAAAATATTTTTTGGCGTTACTTCAACACGCAACTCTTCAGGAAGTTGCATACGACGCCAGCGGTTACGTAGTGCAATCGCAACTGCTCGTTTCGCTTTGTCTTGACCGATAATATGGCGATTAAGTTCATGAACGATTTCGCGAGGAGTCATTTCAGACATTACAACTTCCTTACTTAGTTTCTAATTCTTCAATGGTGTGATTGTGGTTAGTGAACACACAAATATCACCAGCAATATTCAGGGCTTTCTCTGCAATTTCTCGCGCACCTAAATCGGTATTTTCTAGCAATGCTGTGGCTGCGGCTTGGGCGAAATTACCGCCAGAGCCAATCGCAATTAAGTCGTGCTCTGGTTGTACAACATCACCATTACCGGTGATGATGAGTGAGCCAGTTTCATCGGCAACGGCCAATAAGGCTTCAAGCTTACGCAGAGCGCGATCAGTACGCCAATCTTTGGCAAGTTCTACGGCCGATTTTAGAAGGTGGCCTTGGTGCATCTCAAGCTTACGCTCAAAACGCTCAAATAGAGTGAATGCATCAGCGGTACCGCCAGCAAAACCTGCCAGTACTTTATTGTTATATAGACGGCGAACTTTACGTGCGTTGCCTTTCATTACTGTGTTACCAAGTGATACTTGGCCGTCACCAGCAATGACGACTTTACCGTTTCGACGTACAGATACAATAGTTGTCACGGGGTTAACCTCTCTGGTTCTGCTCCGGCATAGCCGGTAACGTTAATGTGAAAAGATCTGGGGATGAAAGAAAGGCTTTTCAAGTATGAACTGTCAATTGGTCGCTATTATTACGTTTATCTAACATAAAAAAAGGACGTACATAGGTACGTCCTTCTGATTATTTGGCTAACCTTGGAGAGTTATTGCCAATGCCAAATACCACACGGTGAAACACCGCCATTTTGTAGTTTAGCTTTATCTTTTTCAGCACTGCTTTTTTGTGAGTAAGGGCCTAATACGACACGGTACCAGGTTCCTTTTGCATCACTGCTAATTTTAAGTTGGCTATTCATGCCTTGGAATGCAATTTTTGCTTTACGTTCATCGGCTTGTGATTTATTACGGTAAGCCCCACACTGCAATACAAAGCGCACACTTGATGTCGCCTCGGACTGATTTTTGGCTGGACTTGGTTTTGTGTCTACAGTAACCACAGGCTTAGCAGTTTGAGCGTTCTCTTTCGGTTTAGGTGTGTCTGTTTTTTTAGCTGCAGTTTCTGTTTCCACTGGCTGCATACGTTGGTTTTTCAAGTCGTCTGGCACGATGACTTTTTTATTTTCTAATTCTTGAATGTAACGCCATTTCTCTTCAGGTTTTGGCGGTAGAACTTCTTTATTAGCGGTTTTTTTTACCTCATTAGTGGGTTGAGGTTTTGCACTAATTAAAGGTTCATCTTTATGTGCTGGTTTTTCAGGAACATCAGTACCAGATAAGAAGAATAAACCAGTAATAAGTCCAAATACTAAAACAATAGCGGTGACCGCCCACTTGATTGGAAATCCACTAGAGGCGGGGGCTTTTTTTCGACTCGGACTGCTTTTTTTATTTGCCGGTTTCGGCGAGCGTCCGCGTTTTACATAATCTTTAGTAGCCACGATGATAGACAAATATGTTGAGAGAAGGAAAGAACTCTATGTTACAAAGTTGGAATGATACTGACTAGTTTTTATCACTATTAATGTGTGGGTTAAGGTCAATAGTATGTAAAAACTGTGAACTTATGATTATTTCATAAGCTCACAGTCTTTTTATGACTATCGAGATGGTGGGGCTGCACTTTCACGGATCACCAGTTTCGCATCAAGTAAGCGAGATCCTGCTTGTACTTCCTTGCCTTTAAGTAGTTCAAGTAACATCAACATTGCTTGACGACCAATCTCATAGCGTGGTTGAGAAACGGTGGTTAATGGTGGATCACAATATTCAGCAAATTGAATATCATCAAAGCCAACAATCGAAATATCTTGAGGAACACGAAGACCAAGACGTTTTGCCTGCTGCATTGCGCCAATCGCCATCACATCAGAATGACAGAACAGTGCGGTTGGTGGCTCAGGTAACGACAACAATGCGGTAACTGCGCGTGCGCCAGCAGCAAAGCTAAAATCACCCTTCACCGTATAGGCTGGGTTTAATGTAATCCCACCACGACGCAGTGCTTGTTGATAGCCCTGATTTCGGAACTGGGATAATGGCGCTTGGTCGGGGCCGGTAATTTGCGCAATACGCTTATGACCCATTTGTGTTAGATAATTAACTGCTTCAAATGCCGCGGTGAGATTATCAATATGGATGGTCGGCAACTCTAACTCGGGTGCGTACTCACAAGCCATCACTAAGGGGGGTAGGTTCTTCTGTTCTGGTTTACTGACATCAAAAGGTAAGTCTGTACCCAGTAATAACATACCATCAGCTTGTTTAGTAAAGACTAAATTAACAAATGAGTTTTCACGCTTTTTCTGTTGACCACTGTCGCCCAGCAATACAAGGTAACCGTACTCCATTGCAGCTTCTTCGATACCACGAATAATCTCTGTGAAGTAAGGATCACAAATATCAGGGACGATAGTTACGATCGTTTTTGACTCATTGCGACGTAAATTACGGGCAAGTGAGTTAGGTGAGTAGCCAGCTTCCATGACAGCCTGCTCAACTTTTTTACGAGTTGAAGCCGATACTTTTTCCGGGTTCATTAGCGCACGGGAAACCGTTGCAGTCGAAACTCCGGCTAGCTGGGCAACATCCTTCATTGTCGCCATATTGCTTTCCTCTTTTATCTAAATCTCTCTTATTGTGCGGCTGGTAGCTCGAGGTCAAAAGGACTGAGACGGAAACCAGCGAAGCAGTAAATGACTGATATTAGTCAATACTATTGATATTGTAGAGCGTATACACGGGATTAAACATGCCTCAAATAGCATAAATTACATTCACTATGTGAGTTTTGTCGCATTGTTGGTCTTAAGTTAAATCTTGTGGCTCTACATCAATCGACCAACGTACTTTTTTTGCTAACGGCAGTAATTGAATTGCAGGCTTGGCAACACTGAGTATCTGTTGCAAGGTTTTGCGATTAGGGGTTTGTAAAATTAATTGCCAACGATAACGTCCAGCACGACGGGCAAGAGGAGCGGGGTTTGGCCCTAATACACAGCAATCTTGATCATAAACGGGGCTGGATTCAAAAATGCCACGGATTTGCTGTAATAGTTGGCAAACAGTATCACTGTCATTCGCTTCCGCCCGTATTAAGACAAGGTGAGTATAGGGCGGTAACATAGCTTGCTGGCGTTCAACTAATGCGGTTTGTGAGAAAACGCCATAGCCTTTATGAAGCAATGATTGTAATAGTTGATGCTCTGGGTGATGAGTTTGCAATAACACTTCGCCCGGTTTACTCGCACGTCCTGCGCGTCCTGCAACTTGAATAAACAATTGTGCTAAACGTTCGGATGCGCGGAAATCGTTACTAAACAGTGCGCTATCAACATCAATTAAGGCGACTAAAGTGACATTTGGAAAATGGTGGCCTTTTGCTAGCATTTGAGTACCAATTAAAATTTGATACTCATTGTTTTTAATCGCTTCGAGATAGTTTTCTAAAGCCCCCTTGCGACGCGTGCTATCGCGATCAATGCGCACCGTCTTAAATTCAGGAAATAGGGTGGCGAGTTGATTTTCTAATTGCTCTGTACCGACACCGACGGGCAATAATTGCGTCGAACCACATTGCTCACATTGCGGCATGATAGGACGCTGAGTTGCACAATGGTGACAACGCAGTTCTCCAGATTGCTGGTGTAAGGTGTAATAAGCATCACAACGATGGCATTCAGCGATCCAACCACATTCATGGCACATCATCGCAGGTGAAAAACCACGACGATTAAGAAATAACATCACCTGATTACCCGCATTTAAGTGTTTACGCATCTCAGCGATAAGTGGTGCAGATAACCCAGCATCAAGATATAAACCTTTAACATCAATCACACCATGACGCGCCAATTGAGCGTTACCCGCACGTTTAGTTAAGGTTAAATGATGGTATTTGCCTGTTTTAGCGTTATGCAAGGTTTCTAATGCTGGTGTTGCAGAGCCTAAAATAATCGGAATGTTTTCTTTATTGGCGCGCATAACGGCAAGATCGCGAGCATGATAACGTAAGCTATCTTGTTGTTTATAAGATGCGTCATGCTCTTCATCGACAATGATGATGCCAAGGTTTGCAAAGGGGGTGAATAATGCAGATCGCGTCCCGATGATGATCCCCGCTTGATTATCTCGACCTGCAAGCCATGCAGCCATACGCTCGCTGTCGTTTAGCCCTGAGTGAACCGTTTCTAAAGGCACATTAAAACGACGGCGAAAGCGGTTAATCGTCTGAGGGGTTAAGCCAATCTCAGGTACTAAGATGAGTGCTTGTTTACCTGCGGCAAGCACCGGCTCTAGCAAGTTAAGATATACTTCTGTTTTGCCTGAGCCCGTTACCCCTTCTAAAAGATAACAGCCAAACTCAGGGTTACTATTCACGGTCGCAATTGCTAACGCTTGTTCTTCATTTAAACGTGGTTTTTCTTCAGTAACAGAAAACTGTTTCTGCCAGTTTTGGCTTTTGGGTTGTTGCTGTTGTTCAATGATCCAGCCTTTATTCGCTAACGTTTTTAAGGTCGTAGAGCTCACTTCTTCGCTCAATAGTGCATCATGACTGACAGCTCCGTTTTGTAGTAGACGCAGTATTTTGGCTTGTTTGGGCGCGCGGGTTAGGCCATTTAGCGGTTGTGATTTTCCCGCTTCTGTTAATGCCCAAAATTTCAGGGTGGTTTGTGAGGCTTCACGTCCTTTTCGCAATAATGCCGGCATTGCATTAGCCAGCGTATCGCCAAGTGGGTACTGATAATACTGACTAGCCCATTTGAGCAAATCAAATAATGGCGGCATCCACAGTGGTGCTTTATCAATGACTTTTTGAATAGCTTTTAGTTGTTCGATAGGAAACTCAGAGCTATTTGTCAGTGCGGTAACGATACCTATTAAACGTTGACGCCCGAAAGGAACCTGCACACGCCCGCCGACAATAGGTAGGTCGTTGGGTTTGATTAAATAATCAAAGGTTTTATCTAAGGGAATAGGGAGAGCGACTCGAGCGATATTCGGGATCATAATTTACTGCAGTCATTGAGCTTGTGTTGAATAATACCAGACCAAGTGATACTCGATAAGTGCTGTTAAGTCTGATAGGTGAAGAACGCGGTGTGGTACAAAGAAATTACGCGTGAAAAATCGGCATCTGTATTGATCTCCGCGGGATGATTGATTACTATACGCCGCCTGATTTGTCACATAATGTGACAAGCTATTTTTTAACGACGTGTGGTGCCCGGCTTTGGATCGGGAGAGCGACACGGCCTTTATTTTGAGGTTATCCCATGAAACAAGGTATTCATCCTGAGTACAAAGCAGTAAACGCACGTTGTTCTTGTGGCAACACTTTCGTATTTAACTCTACTATGGGTAAAGACATCAACCTTGATGTATGCGACAAGTGCCACCCATTCTACACTGGTAAACAACGTCAAGTTAGCTCTGGCGGCCGTGTTGACAAATTCAACAAGCGTTTCGGTGCGCTTACTAGCAAGTAATTACTTGCCAGATGAATTTAGAAAAAAGGGATGCGAAAGCATCCTTTTTTTATGTCTCAATAAAATATGTGAAGAATAACTGTTAGCTATCAGCTGGGAAATTAATACTTAATGGCATATGATTTAATAACAAATACGAATTACACATAGATGTAATTTGCCATTATAAATGTCAGCGTTGAGGCTCAAATATCACTATGACCGAAGATTTTCGTCAACAAGCTCTAGATTACCATTCCCTTCCTACTCCTGGAAAAATAGCCGTTGCACTGACAAAGCCAGCAAATACGGTTGAAGATCTTGCTTTAGCGTATAGCCCAGGTGTTGCTGAGCCCGTAAGGGAAATCGCTCAAGATCCTGATAACGTTTACAAATATACCGCAAAAGGGAATATAGTTGCGGTGATCACCAATGGCACCGCTATTTTAGGTCTTGGTAATTTAGGCCCGTTAGCTTCTAAGCCTGTTATGGAAGGGAAATCATTACTTTTTAAGCGCTTTGCAGGTATTGATTCGATTGATATTGAAGTCAAACATCGCACTATTGATGAGTTCGTTGATACTGTCGCAAATATTGCCGATACTTTTGGTGGTATTAATTTAGAAGATATTAAAGCGCCAGATTGTTTTGAGATCGAACAGCGCTTAATTGAGCGTTGTAATGTTCCGGTGTTTCACGATGATCAGCATGGTACGGCGATTGTCACAGCTGCAGGTATGATCAATGCCTTAGAGCTACAAGGTAAAGAAATTAGTGAAGCGGTGATTGTTTGTTTGGGAGCGGGAGCTGCTGCTGTTGCGTGTATGGAGCTCTTGATCAAATGTGGCGCGCAACGTGAAAAAATTTACATGCTCGATCGTAAAGGCGTTATTCATACTCGCCGTGATGATATAAATGAATATAAGCAGCTATTTGCTAACAATACCGATAAGCGCACATTAGAAGATGTGATTGCGGGAGCCGATATTTTCGTTGGTGTATCAGGCCCTGATTTATTACCACCTGAAGCGCTAGCACTAATGGCTGAAAACCCTATTGTATTTGCTTGCTCTAACCCTGATCCTGAAATAAAGCCTGAATTAGCTCATCAAGTTAGAGATGATTTAATTATGGGAACGGGACGATCTGATTATCCTAACCAAGTAAATAACGTTCTATGTTTCCCGTTTATTTTCCGCGGTGCATTGGATGTGCGTGCAAGTCAAATTAATGATGAAATGAAATTAGCAGCCGTTCATGCAATTAGAGAGTTAGCGAAAGAGCCAGTACCACAAAGTGTGCTTGAGGCTGCGGGTGTATCACAGCTTGAATTTGGCCGAGAATATATTATTCCAAAACCGATGGATCCACGTTTATTACCGCGTGTCGCAAAAGCAGTTGCACAAGCAGCCATTGATTCAGGTGTCGCGCGTATTGAGATGCCAATGGGATATATGGAAGTGTAATCGCGCTATTCTATTGATGACAAAAAAATAAAAACCAGCTGTTAGGCTGGTTTTTTTGTAGACATAGTACTGCAATAATTATTCATTAATGTCTTCGTAGCTAATGCCCATTGCGTCCATTAATGCTTTTGCTTCTGCAGGTAGATCGTCTGGGCGATCTTTACGAATGTCATCATCAGTGGGAAGCGGTTGACCTGTGTAGGCATGCAGAAAGGCTTCACAAAGTAATTCACTATTTGTTGCGTGGCGAAGGTTATTCACCTGACGACGAGTACGTTCATCAGTCAGAATCTTAAGCACCTTTAATGGAATCGAAACAGTAATTTTTTTTACTTGTTCGTTTTTCTTACCGTGTTCCGCGTAAGGGCTAATATATTCGCCATTCCACTTTGCCATGTTTTACCTTCTCAGCGATATTGGGTTAATAATGGTGGTAACAGGAATCAACATTTTCTGTTAGCAACGGGGATTGTAGGGCGGCGATATTACGTGAACATCGCGGTTTTGTCCCGTATTGAACAGAAAAATTACAGTAAGGTTGTTACCATTATTTTGTTATGGCTGAATTTTAGCGGGATTTACTGCCATAAGCAAAGACATATAGACGTCCAGATGTGTTGACGTCTTGTTTTGTAGTGGTTAAAGTTGTTATAAATTTATTATCTTGGGTTAAATCCTGCCCCGACAAGGAATGTTTGTATGAGTGATAAGCGACTGGCGACAATTGCAGTAAGAACCGGTATTGATGTTGACTCTCAATATAATGCTGTTGTTCCTCCTATTTATTTAACGTCGACCTATAGCTTTCCAGCTTTTGGCGAAGTACCGCAATATGATTATTCTCGTTCAGGTAACCCAACTAGAAATACGTTAGCTGACGCGCTTAGTGAGATGGAAGGTGGTGCGGGTGGTGTTGTCACCAGTTGTGGTACAGCTGCGATGAATTTATTGGTTACTGCATTATTAGGTCCTGATGATTTGATTGTTGCGCCGCATGATTGTTATGGCGGTACCTATCGATTATTTAATACTCGTGCCAATAAAGGTGACTTTAAGGTTGAGTTCGTTGACCAATCGGATCAAGAAGCACTTACAGCGGCTTTAGCGAAAAAACCTAAACTAATCTGGGTTGAAACGCCGTCTAACCCATTAGTGCGTGTGATTGATATTGCGGCGCTGTGTCAGCAAGCAAAAGCCGTGGGTTGTCTTGTTGCTGTAGATAACACTTTCTTATCGCCACTATTACAACAACCAATTGAATTAGGTGCCGACTTTGTTGTTCACTCAACAACCAAGTACCTCAATGGTCACTCGGATGTGGTTGGTGGGGTACTGATTTCAAAAGATGCCGAAATGGCAGAAAATATTGCTTGGTGGGCGAACTGTATTGGTGCGACTGGCGCACCATTTGATGCTTACTTAACTCTGCGAGGTCTACGTACATTATCACCGCGTATGAGAATGCATGAAGAGAATGGTACCGCGGTATTAAGTTACCTTCAGCAACAAGCGATGGTGGGTACTATTTATCATCCAAGCCTTCCATCCCATCCTGGTCATGAGATTGCCAAACGTCAGCAAAAAGGTTTTGGCTCTATGATGAGTTTTGAGTTTGCGGGTGATCAAACCCAACTAGAAGTGTTTGTGAAAGAGTTAAAGCTGTTTTCACTGGCAGAATCATTAGGTGGTACTGAGAGCTTAATTGCGCATCCATCAAGTATGACTCACCGTGCAATGTCTGATGAAGCACAGGCAGAAGCGGGGATCACCACCTCATTATTACGTCTTTCGGTTGGTCTTGAAGACCCTAGTGATTTAATAGAAGATCTTGATCAAGCCTTTAAACTCGCGGCGGAGGCTCACTAATGACAAAAGCATTACGCCAATTACATAAATTTGGCGGTAGTAGCTTAGCTGATCCTGAGTGCTATCGCCGAGTAGCGGATATTCTGGCGGAGTATTCAAACAATGAAGATTTAATTGTTGTGTCAGCCGCGGGAAAGACAACAAACCAACTTATATTATGGTTAGCGCAATTAGAAAAAGATGGTCGTCAAGCCCATGAAACCTTGTTATCTGTCCGCAGTTATCAGCAACAATTAATTGAGTCTTTGCTTTATTCGCCGACAGCAGAACGTTTGATTGAATTACTACATGATGATTTATCAACCATTGCTCGTTATGGTGAAAGCCCTATTAGCCCAGCACTTCGAGGCACCATTCAAGGGTATGGTGAAGTATGGTCTGCGCGATTATTAGCGGCATTACTGTGCCAGCGTGACTTACCCGCCACAGATTTGGATTCTCGGTTATTTTTACGTGCCGAACATGCCGCACAGCCAGAAGTCGATAGCCGATCGTCGAAGCCATTATTACAACAGCAGTTTGCACAACATAGCCATCACCGCTTAGTGATCACAGGCTTTATGGCTCAAAATGAGCAAGGGGAAACTGTCTTACTTGGTCGTAATGGTTCAGATTACTCTGCGACAATCATTGGTGCATTAGCAGATGTTTCTCGAGTCACGATTTGGAGTGATGTGGCTGGAGTCTATAGTGCTGATCCACGTAAAGTTAGCGATGCCTGCCTATTACCGTTATTACGATTAGATGAAGCTAATGAGCTTGCTCGCCTTGCTGCCCCTGTTTTGCATAGCCGTACGTTACAACCTGTGGCACAAAGTGCGATAGATTTAACATTGCGTTGTAGTCATCAACCTGAATCAGGCTCTACGCGAGTAGAGCGTGTTCTGGCATCGGGTCGAGGGGCAAAAATTGTCTCTTCGCTTGATGATGTGTGTTTGATTGAAGTTGATGTACCACGAGGTATGGATGTTCAACATGTACGTGAAGACGTTGAGCGTTTATTGTCGCGCCATCAATTAGCACCTTTAGCGCAAAGCCTAGAGCAGAGTAAAGGCCGTATTATGCTGGCTTATACTCGAGAGGTAGTGAATGACGTATTAAATTTACTGCAAGATAGCGGAACACCTGCCGAATTACGGTTGCGAGAAGGCTTCTCAATGGTTGCTGCTGTGGGCGCTGGGGTGATCAATAACCCTATCCACTGTCATGGCTTTTATCAGCAGTTAAAAGGCTTACCGGTTGAGTTTATGACAGAAGCGGATTCGGGATTAAGTTTGGTTGCTGTATTGCGCCATGTCGAAACTGAAAGCTTGGTTAGTGATATTCACCAAGCGCTCTTTCAAGCTCAAAAACGAGTAGGGCTAGTACTTTGTGGTAAAGGCAATATTGGCACCCGTTGGCTTGAATTATTCGACCGAGAGAAATCAGCGTTAGAAAAACGTCATGGTTTAAGTTTTACTTTAATAGGGGTACTCGATAGTCGTCGTTGTTGGATGAACTTTACAGGTATCGATCCTTCGCTAGCACTGACACAATTTGAACAAGAAGCCATAGAGTATCAAGAGGGTGCGCTTTTCTCTCATCTTGCGAGTGCTGATTATGACGATGTGATTGTGCTTGATGTCACTGCAAGTTCCGAGCTGTCAAAGCGTTATGCAGAAATAGCAGAACACGGTTTGCACTTAATTTCAGCCAATAAAGTGGCGGGTTCCGCGAGCAGTAAAGATTATCATGCGGTGATTGATGCGTTTGCGAAAAGTAGCCGTCATTGGTTGTATAACGCGACGGTTGGTGCTGGGCTTCCGGTGAATCATACTGTCCGTGATTTACGAGAGAGTGGCGATCAGATCATCGCTGTTTCTGGTATTTTCTCAGGCACCTTGTCTTGGTTGTTCCAACAGTATGATGGCAGCGTGCCATTTTCTGAGTTAGTAGAACAAGCGTGGCAACAAGGACTCACTGAACCTGATCCTCGCCATGATTTAGATGGCAGTGATGTGATGCGTAAGCTCGTGATATTAGCCCGTGAATCAGGCCTAGAAATTGAGCCTGAACAGGTTAAAGTTGAAAGCTTAGTCCCAAGCGAACTTGCAGCATTATCTGTTGAGCAGTTTTTTGAACAAACTCAAGTGCTCGATGAGATTTTAGCCGAGCGATTAGAAAGTGCGCGTGAGGAAGACAAAGTGCTGCGTTATGTAGCTCGTTTAGATCGCCATGGCAACGCTCATGTTGGTGTTGAAGCCTTACCCCAAGAGCACGCGCTAGCTAATTTGCTTCCGTGCGATAATATCTTTGCCATTGAAAGCCATTGGTACCGTGATAATCCGTTAGTGATTCGAGGACCTGGAGCGGGGCGTGATGTAACTGCTGGTGCATTATTATCAGATATAAATCGTCTGGCCTGTTTACTGTAACGGTTTGATAAAATTTTAAAGCCCGCTTATTGTTAGCGGGCTTTTTATTTTTTAAAAGCAGCGTTGCGATTGGTTTGTGTCGTAAAAAATAAACCGCAGTAAACTGCGGTTTATTTATTTTATGAGAGAGATAAAGAACTACAGCGCAACAGGGCTGCCGTTACTGTCCATATCTTTTAGCTCAATAAGCACTTCTTCAGCCCAGTCAATCCAAGCTTGGCGGTTATGTAAACCACGACGAAGCGTTAAACGATCTAAGCGTTGTTGGCGGTCCATTGACTTATAATCGCTGAAATGAATTTTTTCTAGCTCTTTGTAATGGCCGATCAGTGTTTGAGATTCATCGATCAATGCAGCAAGTTGCTTTTGCATTGGCTCTGAATTGTGAACACCACAAACTAACAGCTTTGCTGAGAACTCATCGCGAGTTGTGGGATTACGTGCAGGTTCTTCAAACCAATTAAAGAGTGCTTGGCGACCGGCATCTGTAATGGCATAGACTTTACGATCAGGTTTACCCTCTTGAGGCTCAAGTCGACATGTTACTTGATCATTAGTCGCCATCTTATTCAGTTCACGATACACCTGTTGGTGACTCGCTTTCCAAAAATAGCCAATACTATGAGAAAACTCTTTAGTTATATCATAACCCGTTGCTTCTCTGTTGCTCAGCACGGTTAAAATTACGTGTGGTAGTGACATCTCTTCTATCCGTTAAATACGTCAAATAAAAATAACAACTGAACTAGATTACATACGCTTCGTAATGGCGTTTTTTATTTATAATCTTAATATCTTATAGTTCGGTTGAGACCGCATACAATATCATTAATTTGCTTAATATCGATACATCAAGATGAAATATCTGATGTACGGGCTTGCAAATTTATTATCTTGTGACCTTACTTCGATAGCGAAAAATCACTCGCACCATTAAAGGCTTAAACAATCTTATACATCATTGCTCATATCGAAGTTATAACTATCATAGCTCTGTTAAGAAACTTTATGCTGTATCAATATTGAGACAAAAAAGATTTTTCTTAACATATCGATAAATAACGGGAAAAAAAAGGGCCATCAAATGACCCTTATTAATTATTGCAATTTGCTATCCAGTATTTCGCATACCTGTTGCAATACCAGCAATAGTAACCATTAAGGCTTCTTCAAGTGCAGGAGGCAACTCTTCCTGCTGTCGAGTTCGATATAACAGTTCTGCTTGTAGCATATTAAGAGGCTCAACATAAATGTTGCGTAATCGAATTGATTCTGCGCCCCAAGGGTCTTGTTCCATTAAGTGATCGCTATTTTCAACCGTTAATACGGCCTTAATATCTTTACCTAATTGATCACGAAGCTTTTGACCTAATGGCCATAGAGATTCATCTGTTAGACGCTCGTCATAGTATTTAGCAATACCTATATTGGTTTTGGTGTAAACCATTTCAAGCATACCTAGACGTGTCGAGAAGAAAGGCCATTCTCGGCACATCTCTTCTAACAATTTCGTGTGGCCGTTGTTGATTGAATACTGAATAGCTTCACCAGCACCCAGCCATGCGGGTAGCAATAGGCGGTTTTGACTCCATGCAAAAATCCATGGGATCGCACGTAAGCTTTCAACACCACCTTGCGGGTTACGTTTCGCTGGACGAGAACCAAGAGGCAGTTTACCTAATTCAAGTTCAGGCGTCGCAGCACGGAAGTAAGGAACAAATTCAGGATCAACACGTACAACATTACGATAAGCTTCACAAGAGACTTCAGACAACACATCCATCAGTTCACGCCATTCTTGTTTAGGCGCTGGAGGCGGAAGTAGATTAGCTTCCAGTGTTGCACTCGCGTAAAGGCTTAAACTATTGATAGCGACTTCTGGTAAACCTAACTTAAAGCGGATCATTTCGCCCTGTTCGGTTACACGTAAGCCACCTTTTAAGCTGCGTGGTGGTTGGGATAACAGTGCAGCGTGAGCTGGTGCACCACCACGACCAATACTACCGCCACGGCCATGGAATAGGGTGATTTCAACCCCAGCTTGTTCGCAAACATCAACCAGTTTTTCCATTGCGCTATATTGCGCCCAACCTGCAGACATTACACCCGCATCTTTAGCTGAATCTGAGTAGCCGATCATGACCATTTGGTGGTTTTGAATAAAGCCACGATACCAGTCAATATTCAGTAGTTGTTCAATCACATCTGCACCATTATTCAAATCATCAAGGGTTTCGAATAATGGACAGACATCCATTCTAAATGGACAGCCCGCTTCTTGCAGTAGTAAGTGAACAGCAAGTACATCAGAGGCCGTTCGCGCCATTGAAATGACGTATGAACCTAATGCTTCACGGGATTGTTCAGCAATAGTTTTACAGGTTTCAATGACTTCTTTAACTTCTGCCGATGGCTCCCAATCACGAGGAAGGAGTGGGCGTTTTGATGATAGTTCACGAACAAGGAAAGCAATTTTATCTTGCTCGCTCCATTGGTCGTAATCACCCAGTCCAAGGTAACGAGTAAGCTCTGAAATTACATCTGAATGACGAGTACTTTCTTGACGAATATCTAAACGGACTAAGTGTACGCCAAAACATTTAACGCGACGTAATGTGTCAAGCAGTAGACCATCAGCAATGATAGCCATGCCACACTCATGCAATGATTGGTAACACGCATACAGTGGATCCCACAGCTCTGCAATATCTTCAATAATAATATCGGAGGCGGGTTTTTGACCATGAATCTTCGCATCAAGATTGTCACGAGTGTGAAGCAGCTTATTACGTAGTTGCTTTAGAATCGCGCGGTAAGGTTCATGCTCTTCGCCTGCAAGCTCACGCACCGTCTCGTTACACTGAGTCATGGATAATTCGTTGATTAACTCTTGAATATCATTGAGGTAAAGATCTGCCGCTTTCCAGCGTGATAAAGCGAGCACTTCACGTGTCACTTTCGAGGTAACAAATGGGTTACCATCTCGGTCTCCACCCATCCAAGAAGAGAAGGTGACAGGTGATGCGTCAAGAGGTAGGGCTTCGCCAAGATGTTGCTGTAATTTTTCATCAAATAGGCGAAGAAATTCTGGTACAGCTTGCCATAGTGAATTTTCAATAACGGCATAGCCCCATTTGGCTTCATCAATCGGGGTTGGGCGTTGCTGACGAATAACATCGGAGTGCCATGCTTGGGCAATAAGCTGTTCCAGGCGCTGTTCGATACGCGCGCGTTCAGAGGTTGATAGCTCGCTAAGTTCTAATTGAGATAAACATTTATTAATCTGTACCAATTTGTGAATCATGGTACGTCGGGCGATTTCTGTTGGGTGTGCTGTTAGCACCAAATCAATATTTAGTTCACGAACCGCTTCAATAGAATCAAGCTGATTGACGTCATTATCGGTCAGCTTATTAAATAGCTCATCGAGTGCATTAGGGCTGCATAGTGTGGTTTCACATTGACGAGAGATAGTATGGTATTGCTCTGCAATATTCGTGAGATTTAGGAATTGGCTAAAGGCGCGAGCAACTGGAAGTAATTGATCATCGGGTAAGTTCTGTAGCTCATCGATAAGCTTTGCACGATCTTCTTCACTACCAGAATGTGCTGACTTAGATAGTTTACGAATAGTTTCGACTTTATCTAACAGTTCGTCACCATGTGCCGTTTTAATGGTATTACCAAGCAGGTGGCCTAGCATACTTACGTTACTTTTTAACGTGCTGTATTTCTCATTCATATCGCATCCATCTCGTAATTTAGTTACATCCAATTTAAACTTCTAACAGACAATCTAGCCGTGATCTCACTTTGAGGTCAACTATCATTACATTTATAAGTGTTAAAACCACTCTACTTTGATTTTGGTCATAAATGCGATTGAAGTCTGTAATTTTGTTTCATTATTGCTCGTTTGCTAACAAATAACAGTTAGTAATAATATTGTCTCAAACTGATGTCAAATCGATGAATGATGAAAATGTTACAAGAAGATGAATAAAAAGTTTTGAAAAGGATGGCGAAAGTGAGGTTTTTAAGGCTTTTCTGTTGACAGTACGTTAATTAATCAGTAAACATATAAATGCAACGCAAACGAATAATTTATTGCTTTATTTAGCCGTAACCTGAGCAAGGAATGCCGGGTCTCCATTGTTAATTTAGGATGTTTTAACATGAACCAAGCGAAGCTTTTTACTCATACCTTCCGACGACGCTAAGTCATATTCGCTTGGTGCGTATGCGCCCCTCATATTTGCTGTTTTCAGCACTCCTTGTTACACGTTACTGCTGCGAAAAATAAAGACTCAAGCCAGTTTTGCGCCTAAACGGTAACAACAATCATTAGACTAAAAATGGAATTTGTAATGTTAAAGACTTTAATTATCGGTGCAAGTGGCTATACCGGTGCAGAACTTGCGAAAATGGTGGTTAAGCATCCTCATTTAGAACTTGCGGGTTTATTTGTTTCTGAAAATAGCCTTGATGCGGGTAAACCGTTAAGTGATTTGCATGGTCAATTGAAAGGCATTGTTGATTTACCGTTACAACCGTTAATCAGTCCAAGTGATATTGCTAAAAATGCTGATGTTGTCTTACTTGCCACAGCCCACCAAGTCAGCCATGACCTTGCTGCTAGTTTCCTTAACGAAGGGTGTCAGGTTTTTGATTTATCCGGTGCGTTTCGTGTCAAAGGTGATGATTTCTATACCCAGTATTATGGTTTTGAACACCAGTACTCAAATTGGCTTGAACAAGCGGTTTATGGGTTAGCTGAATGGAATCATGATGCCATTGCTAAAGCTCAATTAATTGCCGTTCCGGGCTGTTATCCAACCGCATCACAATTAGCGCTTAAACCATTAATTGAAGCCGGTTTACTTGATACCGAGCAGTGGCCAGTGATCAATGCGGTCAGTGGGGTATCTGGTGCTGGTAGAAAAGCGACCATGACAAATAGCTTCTGTGAAGTAAGTCTCCAAGCTTACGGTTTATTTTCCCACCGTCATCAACCTGAAATCAGTACTCATCTAGGTCGCGACGTTATTTTTACCCCCCATCTTGGCAATTTTAAACGTGGCATTCTTGCAACGATTACAGCGAAGCTAGCACAAGGCGTTACGCTAGAGCAGGTAACGGAAGCATTGAACCTAGCATATGCATCTACAGCAGATAAACATGCGGTACGTCTTTTAGGAACACAAGCGGCACGTTTGCAAAATGTAGTGGGTACTTGTTTCTGTGATATTGGTTGGCAGGTGGATGGTCAACATATCATTTTAACATCAGCGATTGATAACCTTTTAAAAGGGGCTTCTTCGCAAGCGATGCAGTGCATAAATATTCGAAATGGTTTCCCACAATTAACCGCTTTAGTGTAGGAGTTCGATGATGAGTCAGGTTCCATTGGTCATTAAATTAGGTGGTGCAGTACTTTCATGTACAGAAACCTTAGAAAAGTTATTTTCGGCGATTGATCATTATCAAGCTAATTCGCAGCGTCCATTAATGTTAGTGCACGGTGGCGGTTATTTGGTTGATGACTTAATGACAAAACTGCAACTACCGACAGTAAAAAAACAAGGTTTACGCGTAACGCCTAGTGATCAAATTGCTGTTATTGCTGGTGCATTAGCAGGAACTGCGAACAAATTACTTCAAGGACAGGCGATTAAGTCTGGCGTAAAAGCAGTCGGGCTCAGTCTGGCCGATGGGGGGTTATGCCAAGTGACGCAATTAGATCCTGAATTAGGTTCAGTGGGTAACGCTAAGCCGGGTAATGGCGCATTGATCACACAAATCATGGCTTCGGGTTATATGCCGATCATTAGCTCAATTGGTTTAGATGGGCAGGGCGAGCTGATGAATGTTAATGCCGACCAAGCCGCCGTTGCCGTTGCCGCTGCCGTTGATGGTGAATTGGTATTACTCTCTGATGTGAGTGGTGTATTAGATGGTGAAGGGCAGTTAATTGAAGCGTTAACAGAAGCAGAGGCTGAATCGTTAATTGAACAAGCGGTGATCACCGATGGCATGATTGTCAAAGTACGCGCCGCATTTGATGCCGCAAAAGCGCTAGGCCGTCCTATTGAAGTGGCGAGTTGGCGTTCCCCTGAAAAATTAACAGCACTATTTGCTGGCGAGAGCATCGGTACCAAATTTACGTTGTAATTGAAATTAAGTTAACAATATTTAGCACATCGCCTAAACGGAATAACCGCAAGGCTGATAAGGAGAACAGCACATGAGCAAGATTAATAAAGTTGTATTAGCCTATTCTGGCGGTTTAGATACATCGGCTATCATTCCATGGTTGAAAGAAAACTATGACTGTGAAGTTGTCGCATTCGTGGCCGATGTGGGTCAAGGCGAAGAAGAGTTGGTCGGTATTGAAGAAAAAGCATTGGCTTCAGGAGCTTCATCTTGTTATATCGCCGATCTTAAAGAAGAGATGGTGAAAGATTATATCTATCCATCACTAAAAACTGGTGCGGTGTACGAAGGTAAATACCTACTGGGTACTTCAATGGCGCGTCCAATTATTGCTAAAGCACAAGTTGAATGTGCATTAGAAGTGGGTGCTGATGCGTTATGTCACGGTTGTACTGGTAAAGGTAACGATCAGGTACGTTTTGAAGGTGCATTTGCCGCACTAGCACCACAGCTTAAAGTGATTGCTCCTTGGCGTGAATGGGATCTACGTAGTCG
This sequence comes from Photobacterium sp. GB-72, assembly GCF_003026095.1. Classification (NCBI taxonomy): domain Bacteria; kingdom Pseudomonadati; phylum Pseudomonadota; class Gammaproteobacteria; order Vibrionales; family Vibrionaceae; genus Photobacterium; species Photobacterium sp. GB-72. Next base: position 120,410 of record NZ_PYNV01000010.1, read on the forward strand.
TGAAGCACTGTTAGATTACCTTGCTGAGCGTGATATTCCATGTACCGCATCGCTTGAAAAAATTTACTCTCGTGATGCGAATGCTTGGCACGTATCAACAGAAGGTGGGGTGCTAGAAGATACGTGGAATGCACCAAACGATTTGTGTTGGGTTTGGACAAAAGATCCAGAGCAAGCACCAGATCAAGCTGAAACGGTAACACTTAAGATTGAACAAGGTGAAGTGGTTGCGGTTGATGGTGAAGCAATGACGCCATACAACGTGCTAACGTACCTCAATGAAAAAGGTATCGAGCATGGTGTTGGTCGTATCGATATCGTAGAAAACCGCTTAGTAGGTATGAAGTCTCGTGGTTGTTATGAAACACCAGGGGGCACAATTATGATGGAAGCGCTACGTGCGGTTGAGCAGCTCGTACTGGATAAAGAATCGTTCGATTTCCGTCAAACGTTAGGTCTTAAAGCGTCGCACCTTATTTATGATGGTCGTTGGTTTACGCCATTATGCCAGTCATTAATTGCAGCAGCTGATGAGCTAGCAAAAGATGTGAGTGGTGAAGTGGTTGTTAAACTGTACAAAGGTCAAGCAACCGTGATTCAGAAACGCTCAACTAACAGCTTATATTCTGAAGAGTTTGCGACCTTTGGTGAAGATGATGTTTATGATCACAGCCATGCTGGCGGTTTCATTCGTCTTTACTCACTAGCAAGTCGTATTCGTGCTTTAAATAGCCAAAAGAAATAACCAAAACAATCACGGGGCTCCCTACTTAAGCCCCGTTTGATCACGCCATAACAAGATAAGCAAGTCGATACGTAGAGCAAAGGAGAGGTACCATGGCATTATGGGGCGGACGTTTTAGTCAGGCAGCTGACACACGGTTTAAACAATTCAATGATTCACTGCGTTTTGACTATCGTCTAGCAGAACAAGATATTGTTGGCTCAATCGCATGGTCTAAAGCCCTACGTCAGGTCGATGTATTAACTGAGCAAGAGCAGCAAAAGCTTGAGTTAGCATTGAATGAACTAAAGCTCGCTGTGATGGAAGATCCGGAGCAAATTTTATGCTCAGATGCGGAAGATATTCATAGTTGGGTCGAGCAACAGCTGATTGCCAAAGTCGGTGATCTTGGTAAAAAGCTTCATACCGGACGTTCACGTAATGATCAGGTGGCGACCGATTTAAAATTATGGTGTCGTCAGCAAGGTCAGCAATTGCTATTAATGCTAGACCGCTTACAGCAGCAGTTAGTGACAGTCGCCCGTGCTCATCAAGCTACGGTTCTACCAGGCTACACTCACTTGCAACGTGCTCAGCCTGTGACATTTGCCCATTGGTGCTTAGCCTATGTTGAAATGTTTGAGCGTGATTATTCTCGTTTAACTGATGCCCTCGAACGTTTAGACACCTGTCCGTTAGGCTCTGGCGCATTGGCAGGTACAGCCTATCCGATTGATCGTGAAGTGCTGGCGCATAGCTTAGGCTTCCACCGTGCAACACGTAATAGCTTGGATTCAGTCTCTGATCGCGATCATGTGATGGAGCTGCTTTCTACCGCTTCTATTTCTATGCTGCATCTATCACGTATGGCTGAAGATTTGATCTTCTACAACTCAGGTGAATCTAACTTTATTGAGCTGGCAGATACGGTGACATCAGGATCATCTTTGATGCCACAGAAGAAAAACCCAGATGCATTAGAGCTTATTCGTGGTAAATGTGGTCGTGTTTATGGCGCGATGACTGGCATGATGATGACAGTGAAGGCGTTACCGCTTGCGTATAACAAAGATATGCAAGAAGACAAAGAAGGCTTGTTTGATGCCCTCGATAGTTGGCATGACTGTATGGAAATGGCGGCGTTGTGTTTTGATGGCATCAAGGTTAACAAAGACCGTACTTTAGAAGCGGCTATGCAAGGTTACTCGAATGCGACAGAGCTTGCAGATTACTTAGTGGCGAAAGGCATTCCATTCCGTGAAGCACACCATATTGTTGGTGTTGCTGTAGTTGCTGCCATTGCTAAAGGTTGCGCACTAGAAGAGTTATCACTTGAGGAGATGAAGCAATTCTCTGAAGTAATTGATGACGATGTATATCCAATTCTGACTATTGAATCGTGTTTAGATAAGCGTTGTGCACTGGGTGGTGTGGCACCCAATCAAGTGGATTACGCCATTGGTCAGGCTGAAAAAAGGTTAGAGAAACGTTATTCGCCAAGTGTGAAAGTGCGTGGTGCTCGTTTAACGGATCTTGATGCGATTGAAGGTATGGTGGTGTACTGGGCGGGGCTGGGTGAAAACCTACCACGTAACCGAAACGAATTAGTCCGAGATATTGGCTCATTTGCGGTTGCGGAGCATCATGGTGTCGTCACAGGTTGTGCGTCGTTATATGTCTATGATTCAGGGCTTGCGGAAATTCGTTCGCTAGGTGTTGAAGCGGGTTGGCAGCAACAAGGGCAAGGTAAAGCAATTGTTGAGCACTTGCTTGAAAAAGCCGAACAAATGGCAATTAAGAAAGTCTTTGTACTAACACGTGTTCCTGAGTTCTTTATGAAGCGTGGCTTTACCCCGACATCAAAATCATTACTGCCAGAAAAGGTAATGAAAGATTGCGATCGTTGTCCGCGTCAACATGCCTGTGATGAAGTCGCGCTTGAAGTGCGATTGGATCAAGAGCAGCGAATTCCGACGGTTAATGTTGCTTAACGATTACTATGCCAATTATCTAGATCAAAAAAAGCCCTCATTAGAGGGCTTTTTATTTGGAGAGTTGTTGCGGTTTTGTTTTGGCTCACCAATTAAACTGCAGGTTTTAATTGATGAACAATCTGGACCACAATCCAGACAATACTTCAAAACTTAGCCTAGGTAAGTTTCTAGCTCTTCGCTACCACCGATGTGTTTACCACCGATGAATACCTGAGGAACAGTACTACGACCCGTAATTGCACGTAAAGAAACGGTTGTCGCATCTTTGCCTAGAATAATTTCTTCATACTGTAGACCTTTGTCGATCAAGTTCTGTTTTGCTTTCACACAGAAAGGGCAACCAGGTTTAGAGAATACGGTAATTGATTCTTGTAGCTTTTGTTCTGGTGCGATGTACTTCAGCATAGTGTCTGCGTCAGACACTTTGAATGGGTCGCCTGGCTCTTCGTTTTCAACGAACATTTTTTCAACAACACCATTTTTAACTAGCATGCTGTAACGCCATGAACGCGCACCAAAACCTAGGTCATCTTTCTCAACAAGCATGCCCATGCCTTTCGTGAACTCACCATTACCATCGGGAATGAAAGTGATGTTTTCAGCGTGTTGATCGGCTTTCCATGCATTCATTACGAACGTATCGTTTACCGATACACATAGGATGTCATCCACACCATTCTCAGCAAATACTGGGGCTAACTCGTTGTAACGAGGTAAGTGGCTTGAAGAACATGTTGGTGTAAATGCGCCAGGTAGACTAAATACGACAACGGTCTTATTAGCGAATAAATCTTCAGTTGTTACGTCAACCCACTGATCACCTTTGCGTGTGTGGAAAGTAACTTGTGGTACAGCCTGACCTTCTTTAGATGCGAACATAATGTAATCCCTTAAAAATATAAATGAGTCTGATGTAATCGGAGTGCTTAATCACTTGCTCCGTTTACTGTAGTTATTATGTAACTTTACTCTTGATAGCTCCAATCGTTTACTGCTATGGTTTCAATAGTCAAATCCTATTATAAGACATGCTAATGAATATTCGTGATCTGGAATATCTTGTTGCTCTTTCTGAGCACAAACATTTTCGTAAAGCAGCCGAAGCCTGTTACGTCAGCCAGCCCACATTAAGTGGACAAATTAGAAAACTAGAAGATGAGCTAGGTGTTTCATTATTAGAAAGAACTAGCCGTCGAGTATTGTTCACTGACGCAGGTCTGAGTTTAGTCGCTCAAGCGCAGAAAGTGTTGCTTGAAGTCAAAATACTTACAGAACTTGCTAGTGTGCAAGGAGAAAGTATGTCGGGACCGCTGCATATTGGTTTTATTCCAACGGTTGGCCCGTACCTTCTACCGCAAATTATCCCAAGTTTGAAAGAAGCATTTCCTGAGTTAGAACTTTTTTTACATGAAGCGCAAACTCATCAATTGGTACAGCAGTTAGAAGAAGGCAAATTAGATTGCATTATTTTAGCTGCGGTAAAAGAAAGTGAACCGTTCATTGAGTTGCCGCTCTATGATGAGCCGATGATGTTAGCTGTGCCTGAAACACATAAATGGGCGAGTGAAAAAGATATTGATATGTCTTTGTTGCACGGCGAAAGTTTATTGATGCTAGAAGACGGACACTGTTTACGTAATCAAGCTCTTGGTTTTTGTTTTGCAGCAGGCGCGCGTGATGACGGTCGCTTTAAAGCCACCAGTTTAGAAACGTTACGTAACATGGTTGCAGCGGGCAGTGGCATTACGTTACTACCACAATTGGCAAGCCCGAAAGAGCATTGCCGTGATGGGGTGTGTTATATCGCAGCGAAACATCCTCAGCCAACGCGTTTGATCACATTAGCCTATCGTCCAGGCTCGCCACTTAAAGCGCGATATGAAAAGCTAGCTGAAGTGATCAAAGAAAAAATGCCAGAAGTTTTTGCCAAACATACTCAGCCATAATCTCTGTTTAGTTTACTGAAATAAAAAAGAGCGCTCAATGAGCGCTCTTTTTATATATGTAACAGCGTTTAGAACAGCTCTTCAGCCGTTTCTGTATCAAATTTTTGCTCTGATACCGCTTGCTGTACAGAGCGTGTCGGCTCAGTGCCTTTAATGAAATACTCATACATTGAGCTTGCATCATTACGGTTTGACAGTTGACCTGTTGCACGGTCGATACGCACTTTTACAATATCACTTGGAATTTGCTTTTCTTGTTCAGGGGTATTTTTCAACGCCTGACGCATAAAGTTAATCCATGCCGGTTGTGCAGCATTACCACCGAACTCACCACCGATTGTTTGGTTCTTACCCAGATTATTATTCCAGCTAGTGCGACCTAATTCACGGCGATGATCATCAAAGCCAACCCAAGTCGTTGCCACAATATTTGGGCCATAACCTGTGTACCATGCATCCTTCGCGTTATTGGTTGTACCTGTTTTACCACCAATATCATGACGTTTTAGTACTCTTGCACGCCAGCCTGTCCCATATAGATGCCCTGGCTCACCCCAAATGTTACTGTTGAGCATTTCACGTACAAGGAACGCATTTTGCTCGCTGATCACCTCTGGTGCGTAGCGAACGGGTGGCATAGATATTACTTTTTCAAGATCTGCCGGCGTTGGTTTTTCTGTTTCAGTCGGCGCTGTGGTAGTTACTGTTTTAGTTGCCGTAGTAGTTGCCGTAGTAGATGCTGTGGTATCTGTTGATTGATCGAATTTATGATCTTCAACAGCAGTTGCCATTGCCACTTGCATCTTCGCTTGTGGATTTTTAGCTTGGCATGCATCGTTACAAACAATGGCAGGATCAGCGTAGTAAATTAACTGGTCATCATTGTTATCAACCTTGTTAATTAAGAACGGTTCAACAGCATAACCACCATTAGCAAATACAGAGTAACCTTGTACAAGTTCCAGTGGCGTTAAACTACCAGCACCAAGCGCAATAGGCTCTGCGCGAGGTAAATCTGCACGCTTGAAACCAAAACGAGTAAGATAATCAATGGTGAAATCTAGCCCAGCAATACGTAGTGCACGAATTGCCATTACGTTAATTGAGCGAGCCAAGCCGATACGTGCACGGGTAGGACCACCATATTTACCATCAGCATTCTTAGGACGCCATGCCGTACCTTGCCACTTATCCCACTTAGTAATTGGCGCATCATTAATGAGAGTAGCAAGGGTTAAGCCTTTCTCTATGGCTGCAGAGTAAATAAATGGCTTAATACCAGAGCCGACCTGACGAATAGATTGCGTTGCACGGTTGAACTTACTTCGGGTGTAGTTAAAACCACCGACCATTGCTAACACGGCACCATTTTCGGGTGACATTGCAACAAAAGACGTATTTGCTGCAGGCACTTGGCTAAGTAGCCATTGATTCGTGGTGACTGTAGCACCGCCTGTTTTATCACTCACAACATTTTGGTTATGTTGAACCCAAATTTGTTGACCTGCAGTAAGAATGTCGCTGGCTTTTTGGGGAGCGGGACCCTGACTTGAGTCAGAAAGGAATTTGCGAGCCCATTTCATACCATTCCAATCGATAGTGGCAATATCACCATTTTTAGTCACGATAGCTGCGGTTTTACCATCAACTTTCGTTACGACAGCAGGGATAAGTTTGCCATAGATAGGCTGATTTTGAAGTTTATTTACAATTTGATTGGCATTTAATGCCGGCTGTCCTGGCTTCCAAAGAACCGCTGTAGGACCACGGTAACCATGGCGTTGGTCATAACTTAGCAGGTTGTTTACTGCGGCTTGCTGGGCATCAAGCTGAAGTTTGCTATTGATGGTCGTATATACCTTCATGCCTTTTTCATACGCAGCCGGACCATAGCGATCCACCATCCATGCACGAGCACGCTCTGCAACATAAGGTGCGTAAAGTTGAATTTCTGCGCCATGATAGTGAGAGACTATAGGTTCAGCGCGCGCAGCATCCATTTGTGCTTTGGTGATGTAGCCCTCTTCAAGCATACGTCCTAAAACAACATTACGACGAGTTGTTGCTCGGTCAATGGAATAAATTGGGTTCATTGTGGATGGCGCTTTTGGCAGGCCCGCAATAACTGCAATTTCAGATAACGTTAGTTGATCAACGGTTTTACCGAAATAGACTTGCGCTGCTGCACCTACACCATAAGCGCGATAGCCGAGGTAAATTTTGTTTAAATAGAGATCAAGAATTTGATCTTTAGTCAGTAGCTTTTCAATATGAATAGCAATGAAAGCTTCTTTGATTTTACGCATGATTGTCTTCTGATTGGATAAGAAGAAATTTCGTGCGAGCTGTTGAGTAATAGTACTGGCCCCTTGACGAGCAGAGCCTGATGTCAAGACGACAAAAGCTGCACGGGCAATACCGATAGGATCGACGCCTGGGTGCTCATAAAAACGACTGTCTTCTGTCGCAATAAAAGCTTCCTGCATGAGAAGAGGAATTTGATCTAATTTAAGAGGTATACGTCGCTTTTCACCAAACTGTGAGATCAGTTTACCATCTTCGCTATACACCTGCATCGGTGTTTGCAGCTCGACATTTTTTAACGTTGCTACATCTGGAAGGTCAGGCTTTACATACAGGTAAAAGCCAAAAATAGTACCAACTCCAAGAATTATGCAAATTAATGCAAGTATTAGTAATCGCTTTATGAACTTCACTTGAGATTTCCCGTTACGCCATCGTGCTAATTGTCATTATCCATTATCTTTTAATTACTAGTATAAAGATAACAAAAAGAAAATTAATGCCGTTGATGGTGTTTATTCGAAATAGTTTGTTTTTTCGCCACATGGGAGCATAACACGGATGTTTCGGAACCCATTAAGTATTGGGGTAGATATTGGTAGCCATAGCATAAAAGCTGTGGCGCTACAGCAGAAAAAAGATCAGTTTGAATTGGCTGCATACGCTGAAGTTGAATTAACCAAATCGGTAATCAATGAACAGCATAATGTAAATGCGACAGCGCTGTTGTCAGCAATACGTCAATTAAAGAAACAACTGCCGTGGCAAGCCAAAAACGTTACTTTAGCCTTACCTGATAGTGCTGTTATCAGCAAAGTTGTTCAACTCGATACCAGTCTCAATGAAGATGAGGCTGAGTTTGCTATCGTCCAAGCATTGGGCGCTGCGTCCCCTTTTCCTGTCGAAGAGTTGTGGTTTGATTACTTCCCCATGGTGAGTGAGCGTTTCTCAGAAGCTGCCACTACAGCACCATATCAAGTCTTTGCTTCTCGTAAAGAAACCATCGATAGCCGCGTTACTGTTTTAAAGAAAGTTGGCTTTAAACCAAAAGTCGTTGAATTACAGACCAACGCATTGTTATGGCTAACCGAATATTTAGCTGAGATAGGCAGCCAGTATACGCAGTGGGGACTGGTTGATGTCGGTAAATGCCATACGGAATTTTGCATGAAACCGGAAGGTAGCAATGCTTACCACCGTGAAATTCGCTTTGGTACTAGTCAATTTGAGGATTCACCATATCAACAAGAGGCTGAAGAAGAGAATACTGTTGAGCGTTTTACCGAACAATTTGCTGAACAATTAAAACGCCAAATCCAGCTTTATAACTCAACACATCCTCGCTGTAGCATTAAAGGGTTATGGCTTGCTGGTGGTTGTCAGTCCTTGATTTCAGATGCGCTATTAAAGCAGTTAGTGGGACTAGAGGTTGTTTGGATCAAACCGTTTGAACATTTTAGCCAGCCGAAGAAAGTGACATTACCGAGTGATATGTCGAGTCAATATGCTGTCGCGACCGGATTAGCGTTACGGGGGATGGCATGATCGATAAATTAAACCTTCTGCCATGGCGTGAAGAACGTCGTAAGCAACATAAACAGCGTTTTATTGGGCTTATGGCTTCTGCGGTGTTGGTTGCGTTTTTAGCGAATTATGGGGTAGTTCAATACCTAGATTTGCAGCAACAACAGCAACAAGCCCGTAATGACCAATTTCAACAGGAAATTGATTTACTCGAAAAACGATTAGCCTTTCTACCTAAGTTAGAAGAGCAGCGTAAAGCGATTCAGCTGAGGCTAAACGTGATTGCTGATATTCAACAATCACGTAATCGCGCAACGCAGTTATTGAATCAATTACCGAATGTTGTACCTGGCGGTGTCTATCTTGAATCATTAAATTTGAACTCACAACGAGTCGGCATTAAAGGGGTGGGGGATTCTAACGGTCACTTAGCCGCATTACTGGGTGGGGCAGAGCAATCTAAATGGTTCATTAATGTTGATATGCATTCATTGGTGACAACCAAAGGTAGTCAGTCTGAACAGCTTTCTCAGTTCAATGCTTCTTTTGATTTAACTGTGCCTTCTTTTGCGCAACCAAAAGTAAATAAAGTCGCAAAAAAAGACATTAATAAGGGGAAGTGATATGGCTGATTGGCAAGAACTTGAATTAGATGAAATCACTGAATGGCCTTTGCTGCCTCAATGTATTGTGGCAACGGTCTTGGCTGTGGCGTTAAGCGCGTTTGGTTATTGGTATTGGGTTAGCCCTAAAAATGATCAGCTTGAGCAAATGAAACAAAAAGAGCAGACCCTTAAGTCCCAGCTAGTCAGTCGAGCTTCACAAGTCGCTGCACTGCCTCGGGTTAAAGAGCAAGTTGCAGAATTAAACCGTCGTTACAATGAAATGATTGAGCAGTTGCCGGAAGAGCAAGAACTTGCGAGTTTGCTCGCGGGAATTAATGATATCGGTGTCAACAATGGTTTGGTGTTTCAATCAATCAAATGGGCACCCAGAGTTGAGCACGAGTTATATTACGAATTACCTATCAATATGCAGTTGACGGGGAATTACGAGCAAATTGGTAAGTTTGCGGAAGCTATTGCGCGCTTGCCTCGTATTGTGAACTTAAACAATGCTGAGTTAAGTCGCGTTAAGCCGTTAGGTCAGCCTGATGAAACCTTGTCTTTGAAAGTCTCTGCAACGACCTATCGTTTCAAGACACCAAGCCAAGAAAAGAACAATAGTGATGAGGGCTAAGCTATGAAAAAAGTAGTGTGGTTATTACCTATTGTTATTGGTTTAGTAGGGTGTCAGGCCAATGATGATTCTGTCGCAGAGTTTATCGCAACGACCCATAACGAAGCAAAGGCGCGAGTTAAGCCTTTGCCTGAGCCTTTTGTCTTTGAGGCTGAAAAGTTTGTAATGACCAGCAAACGAGTACCGTTTGTTAAACCAATTCCAGAGCAGTTGCTGGCCAAGAAAGAGACGGGCGAGTGTTGGCAACCACAACTTGATCGTCAACTCAGTAAACTTGAAAACTTTGCGTTAGAAAAACTCTCAATGAAAGGGGCAATTGGAAACAAAAAGCAACTTTGGGGACTAGTTTTTACACCTGAAGGCGACTTGATGAAAATTAAGCCCGGTCAATATATTGGTCTTAATCGCGGCAAGGTACTTACAGTTAGCGACAAAGTAATTGAAATCGAAGAAACATTACCAGATGGCAAAGGATGTTGGCTTAAACGACCGACTAAACTGGCGCTAGTTCAGCAGTAATCAAGGATAAGTTATGAAAGGGAATGTGTGGATGTTAAGCCGCCAGTATCTAGCAACACTTTGGCTGTTATGCTGTGGGGTATTAGCTTTTCCGAGTGTTGCTGCTATACCTGCAGCTGGAATGATTGATAATCAGATTCAAGCTATTGATTTTCGTCGTGATGGAAAAGGACGAGGGGTATTAACCGTTCGTTTAGATAAGCCGCAGTCGTTAGTTGATTTACGTCGTAATGGTAACAAACTGCAGTTAGATATTTTTGATACTGTACTTAAAGATGACATGATTTATACGCTTGATGTCGTTGATTTTGCAACGGTTGTTAATAGTATAGAAACTATGCGTGTATCGAACGGTGCGCGCTTAATTTTCACTATGAAAGGCAGTTACGATTATGATTACAATCTTCGTGGTAAGCGTCTTGAAGTGATCATTGAAAAGCGTGTGAAAAAAGCGGTAAAAGGCACCAGCTCTAACGCCAAGATCAATTACAAAGGCAAGCCGATTTCAATTAACTTCCAAGATATCCCTGTGCGTAATGTTCTGCAGCTAATTGCTGATTATAACGACTTTAACTTGGTTGTCTCGGATTCGGTTAGTGGTAATGTCACGCTACGTCTTGATGATGTACCTTGGCCGCAAGTGTTAGATATTATTCTGCAATCAAAAGACTTAGATAAGCGAGTGCGTGGTTCTGTGTTATTGGTTGCCCCTAAAGCGGAACTTACAGCAAGCGAACATCAGGTAATGGAAGCGAAGCGTAAGCAACAAGAGTTGTTGAGCCTGCGTTCTGATTTGATTCAAGTGAACTATGCGAAAGCAACGGACATTGCAGAGCTTTTAAGCGGCAGTACTGATGGTGTTGGGATGCTCTCTGAACGTGGTTCATTGCATGTTGATGAGCGTACCAATGCACTTATCATCAAAGATACCCCTGATAATATTCGTAGTATCAAAGATATTGTGTCATCACTTGATATTCCGGTTAAGCAGGTACAAATCGAAGCGCGTATTGTCACCATTAATGAAGGTGATATTGATGAGCTTGGTGTGCGTTGGGGGGTCTCGAAAGTGAATGGCGATACCACTGTTGGCGGTTCAATTGAAGGTAACTTAGCAAGCTCTGGCCTATTGGGTGAAGATGCAAGCGTTGATGATTTTCTTAACGTTAATCTAGGTGCTGGCGCTGGTGCCGCTTCAATAGCGTTCCAGGTTGCAAAGTTAGGTAATATCTTACTTGATTTAGAGCTATCGGCCTTACAGACTGAAAATAAAGCAGAAATTATCTCTAGTCCTCGTTTGATGACCACTAATAAGAAGACGGCGTATATCGAGCAAGGTACAGAAATTCCGTATTTAGAAGCGTCATCCAGTGGTGCAACATCGGTATCGTTTAAAAAAGCAGTACTGAGCTTAATGGTTACACCACAAATTACACCGGATGATAAACTCGTGTTAGATCTTGAAGTGACTCAAGATAACAAGGGTGAAGATGTCCCTACCGGTACGGGCACTGCGATTTCTATTGATACTCAGCGTATTGGTACTCAAGTACTGGTAAATAATGGCGAGACAGTGGTTTTAGGCGGTATTTACCAACACAGTATGACCAACGTGACACGTAAAGTACCGTTATTGGGTGATATTCCAGTATTAGGTGCATTATTCCGTCATAAAATGGAACAAATGGGTAAGCGTGAATTACTTATCTTTGTGACACCTAAAATTGTTATTCAGTAGTCTTTACTGGTAATCAACAAACCTTAAAAATTTAGCTACACTGTTATAGCAGCGGATGGATCCTTATTAAATTAGTTCCATCCGTTGTTTTTTTGGACTATATAATTATTATTTTGCCATATTCATGCTCAGCAATAGCGGAATTACAAGGTTATTACGATTGACCTTAGACCGCTGCTGAGCCATTATGGCGACCTCTTTGGGTAGGACAGGCATAATAAAATACTGATTAGGAGTGACTAGCGCTTGCAATGTAGCTATCAGTCCTGAGATAATTTTCTGTCTTATCACGAATTATATGTGAGGAACTTGGCGCCTCGGGCTTATTAATTAAATAGAGCCTGCGGGTGGTGTCGTTTTATTAACCGCGCGTAAAATTGCTAAAAATGGCTGAAAAACGAAATATTTTCTTGGTCGGCCCAATGGGTGCCGGCAAAAGCACTATTGGTAGACACCTTGCACAGCAGCTGCATATGGAATTCTTTGACTCAGATACAGTTATTGAAGAACGTACAGGTGCTGATATTAGTTGGGTCTTTGATGTGGAAGGTGAAGACGGGTTCCGTGTTCGCGAAGAAGCCGTTATCGACGATCTAACACAAGAGCAAGGCATTGTTCTGGCAACAGGTGGTGGTTCTGTTAAAACTAAAGAGAACCGTAATCGCCTTTCTGCACGTGGTATCGTAGTTTATCTAGAGACGACTATCGAGAAGCAACTTGCTCGAACTCAACGCGATAAAAAGCGTCCTCTACTTCAAACTGATACGCCTCGTGAAGTGCTGGAAGCACTTGCAGAAGAGCGCAATCCATTATATGAAGAAGTCGCTGACTACGTTGTTCGCACTGATGATCAAAGTGCGAAGGTAGTGGCGAACCAAATCATCAAAATGCTAGAAGAGCGTTAATCAACAAAAAGAGAGAAGCTGACCATGGAACGGATCAATGTCAATTTAGATGACAGAAGCTACCCTATTTCAATTGGCGCCGAGTTGTTTTGCAACTCGGCGTTGTTTGCATCTGCGATTCCTGCGGGAAAGCGGGTGGTAGTGGTCAGTAACGAAACTGTTGCCCCGCTGTATGCACAGCAGGTAATGGAAACCATCAGTTCATTAGAGTGCCAAGTGGCATTACTTTCTCTCCCTGATGGTGAACAATACAAAACGTTAGAGACTTTTAATCAAATCATGACTTTCTTACTTGATGGTAATTATGGTCGTGATGTTGTGATTGTAGCGCTCGGTGGCGGCGTCATTGGTGATGTCGTGGGCTTTGCTGCTGCAAGTTATCAACGTGGCGTAGATTTTATTCAAGTACCTACAACATTACTTTCTCAAGTGGACTCATCTGTTGGCGGCAAAACCGCAGTGAATCACCCATTGGGTAAAAATATGATAGGCGCTTTTTATCAGCCCAAAGCGGTAGTGATTGATAATCACTGCTTACAAACCCTACCTGAACGTGAGTTTGCAGCGGGAATGGCTGAAGTGATCAAGTATGGCATTATTGCCGATCACGACTTTTTTGTCTGGTTAGAAGACAACATTGAACGCTTACAAGCACTCGATAACGATGCATTGTGTTATGCCATTGCACGTTGTTGTCAAATTAAGGCAGATGTTGTTGCGGCTGATGAAAAAGAATCAGGTGTACGAGCTTTACTTAATCTCGGTCATACATTTGGTCATGCGATTGAAGCAGAGATGGGCTATGGTAACTGGCTGCACGGCGAAGCGGTGTCGGCAGGCACAGTACTAGCGGCTAAAACTGCGGCAATACAAGGCCTTATTAGTGATGACGATGTAGCGCGAATTATTCGACTGCATGAGCGAGCAAAGCTACCGGTAATCGCACCTGAAACAATGGGCTTCGATGATTTTATTAAGCACATGATGCGCGATAAAAAGGTATTATCAGGCCAGCTACGATTGGTTCTACCGACATCCATTGGCAGTGCTGAAGTCGTGTCTAACGTGACACATGAAGTATTGCGGGATGTGATTAATCACTAAGTCGTGGTTATTCATGCGTAGCACACTAGAGGCAAAAAACTTGGATCTGGATAGCCAGATCCAGTTGCTCTCTCGAGTACAATTTATTACTCGATTTAGCTCTCATCTTATTTTATTGAATGGTACGCAGGGCTCAGGAAAAACATGGCTTGCACATCAATACCTCGAAAACTATGCCCAACATGCTGAACAAGCATTGCTGACGTGCACAGATGATCAAACACTGCTGCAACAACGAACACTGCTACTGCAACAATTTCATTCAACCCCAATGTTTAACGAGCAAGATTCGTTAAGTCAAAGTGCTGAGCATTTACTGCCTGAAAAGATCAACTTCGTTATTATTATTGATAATGCACACTTTTTAGCGCCTGAATTACTTGCTGAATTATGGGCACTGGTTCGTCAAACAGAAATGCATTCTGGTTGGCAAATTAATGTATTGCTCTTTGCTGATCCTAATGCCATCACTCAGCCATTCGGCGATATTGTTCGTACAATAGGGCCGGCCTTACTTGAGTTAGACATTAGTGAGTTAAGCCCTAATGAAATTAGTCAGTTTAGCGAGATGTTACTCAATGATGAGCAACTCGGAAGTCAGCATCGACGAGACATTAAGTCACGATTAGCTAGAGTTGAACCTCGCCCTGGTGCATTACAACAATTACCACAACAGGACGTGACTGCGATGAGTCAAGGATCACGACGTTTACCCCCGGCGCAACTGTTAATAGGGTTGATTGCCATAGTGTGTATCAGCATTGTGGGATGGTTTGGATTTAAGGCATTACAAGGCACAAAGACAACAAAAGTTACGTCTGGTGAGACTTTTCTTGCATCTAAGGCTGAGCCTATTGTGGCCGATACCATCGAGAGTACAGGTAGTGGTATTGTTATTGATGAAACGCCATTACCAACAGAGATCCATAGTGAAGGGCTGACGGTGGGACGTGCTGAAAATGAAGCGCAACGGGTAGTTGTACCATCACCACTGATTGATGCGATACTTGATGAGCAACGTGTTGGTGGTACAGGCGAAAGTGCTGCCAAAGAATTTACCCAAGAGGTGCTAGACGTACCTGCTCAAAGTGAGCCTGTTATATCTGATGGTGTAGCGACACAGACTCGTCAGCAAGCCACTACAGGCAATGCGGTAACACTCGAAGATGAGACTGACGTAAAAGCCCAAAGCACGTCAGCGATTAGTATTAAGTCACATGATTCAAGCGCTTTACCTGCATCTGCTGTTAAGATAACAGAGCCCAAACTAAAGCTCTCTGCAACGACAATGATTGCAAAGTCAGATAGTAAACCGCGACTGCCGAAAAAAGAGGGGGCTGTTCAAACGCCGATTAAGCTTGCTAATACGGCCTCTATACTCGCGATAAATAAAAGGCATTATGCTATTCAATTGTCAGCTTCGATGAGCTGGAATGAAACTAAAGCCTTTGTTGAAAAGAATAAAATCCAGTCTTCTGCTCGTATTTATAAAACACGTCGAGACGACAAAATATGGTTTATTGTAATTTCGGGTGATTACACAACAGCGACTCGGGCACGCTCGGCAATAAAAGCCTTACCGAAGCAATTAAAAGCGTTAAGCCCGTGGCCTAAATCATATCGAAAAATTCAACAAGAAATAGAACGTTGAAAATAAAGCTGTGAGGGCAGTTATTTACGTGAATTGGTATCGGTAGAGGGTAGAAATGAGGTACAATCCGCGACCTTTCGTGACAATATTGCTAGTGTTGGTGGGTTTAGCTTAATGAAAAAGCATCGTGCATTCCTAAAATGGGCTGGGGGTAAATACTCTCTCGTTGAGGATATTAAACGACATCTACCGCCTGCGCGTAAATTGGTTGAGCCTTTTGTTGGGGCGGGGTCGGTTTTTCTTAATACCGATTACGACCATTACTTATTGGCCGATATCAACCCTGATCTGATCAATCTTTATAACATCCTCAAGCATGAGCCTGAACGCTATATTGAAGATGCACGTAAACTTTTCACGCCTGAATACAATAATAAAGAAGCGTATTTGAAAATTCGTGAAGAATTTAATGCGAGTGATGATCCGTATTTACGCTCATTGTATTTCTTATACATGAACCGCCATGGTTTTAACGGCTTATGTCGTTATAACAAAAAAGGTGGCTTCAATGTGCCGTTCGGCTCGTATAAAAAACCTTATTTCCCTGAAGCTGAAATGTATTATTTCTCGGAAAAAGCAAAACGAGCTACGTTTGTCTGTGAAGGTTATCTCCAAACATTTTCACGCGCGAGAAAAGGGTGTGTGGTGTACTGCGATCCGCCTTATGCGCCATTATCTAGCACGGCTAACTTTACCTCTTATTCTGGTAATGGCTTTAGCTTAGATGATCAGGCCACCCTTGCTGACGTTGCAGAAAAAGCGGCAGCAGAGCGAGATATAGCGGTGTTGATTTCTAACCACGATACAGCACTAACGCGTCGTTTATACACAGGAGCAGATCTTTCTGTGGTTAAAGTAAAACGTACCATTAGCCGCAATGGTAGTGGGCGCAATAAGGTCGATGAGCTGTTAGCTTTATTCTCTGTTTCAAGCACAGAGCAGGCGCCCGCGTTTGCTTCTGAAGAAGAATAATTAGATCGCCGTTGCCCATTGCGCAACGGCAATGATTGCCATAATCATTGCGCCAATAACTACAATCCCCGCAACAATAAATGACCATGGGCTTGATTGTTTAAAATCATGCTGCCGATTATTATCTGATTGAACGCCAAATAACGCCGCTAACACACTCACAATAACTTGTAATGGTGTGCTTTTCTTTGACTTAGCTATATTCATCTAGCCTCTTCTTCTTCCCCTTTTTACTGAGTGTAGTGGCTTGTCTCATCATTTTGATCAACTGAAGTAATAAATAAATCCATTGGGACAATATTTCACGGTTCGGGTAGAATTATGGCAATTTATTGAGCTTGGTTTTCCAAGTATCAGGTTTTGTGTATCGAAGAGAGGCAAGTACATGAAGGACTTCTTGATTGCTCCATCTATCTTATCGGCTGATTTTGCACGTTTGGGTGAAGATGTTGACAAGGTGTTAGCTGCGGGTGCAGACGTTATTCACTTTGATGTTATGGATAATCATTACGTGCCTAATTTAACGTTTGGTGCGCCTATCTGTAAGGCTCTTCGTGACTACGGTATTACCGCACCGATTGATGTGCATTTAATGGTAAAACCGGTGGATCGCATTATTCCTGATTTTGCTAAAGCTGGCGCAACGATGATCACGTTTCATGTTGAAGCGTCAGATCATGTTGACCGTACTTTACAACTGATCAAAGAACATGGTTGTAAAGCGGGTGTGGTTTTTAATCCGGCAACGCCACTCCACCACCTTGATTACATTATGGATAAAGTCGATATGATTTTATTGATGTCAGTGAATCCAGGTTTTGGTGGTCAATCTTTTATTCCAGCAACACTTGATAAACTACGTGAAGTTCGTAAACGTATTGATGCATCAGGCCGTGATATTCGTCTTGAAATTGATGGTGGCGTCAAAGTTGATAATATTCGAGAAATTGCAGCTGCTGGCGCAGATATGTTTGTCGCGGGCTCTGCCATTTTTAATGAACCTGATTATAAAGTCGCGATAGACAAAATGCGCGCAGAATTAGCTGAGGCTAAATGCTAATGGTATTTGAAAACATCAAGTTTATAGCGTTTGATTTAGATGGCACATTACTCGATAGCGTACCTGATTTAGCGGATGCTGCTGATAAAACGATGCGTCACCTTGGACGAGAAGGCGTGACCGTAGAGCAAGTTACCACTTGGATCGGTAATGGTGCTGATATTTTAATTGGTCGCGCATTAAGTCGAAGTGTTGATGTCGATCCAACGATTGATCCAGAGCTGCAAAAAGAAGCTCGCCAATTATTTGATCACTACTACGAGCTTGGCGGTCATGTAAAAAGTGCATTGTATGCAGATGTAAAAGCGACACTCGCTGCATTTCATCAAGCGGGTATGTCAATGGCGATTGTAACCAATAAACCGTCGCAATTTGTCCCGCATTTACTTGAAGAGCATGGCATCAGCGAGTATTTTGTTGATGTGATTGGTGGCGATACTTTCCCACTGAAAAAACCAGATCCTTATGCACTGCATTGGTTAATGGAAAAACACAATATTGCCGCGTCTGAGATGTTAATGGTGGGTGATTCTCGCAATGATATCTTGGCAGCAAAGGCTGCAACATGTCATTCGTTGGGTTTAACCTACGGCTATAACTACGGTCAGCCTATTGCAGAGAGTGCACCTGATGTTGTGTGCGATCACTTCAAGCAATTAGCAAATGTGGTTAAACTAGGCGACTAGTACATTCCAGTGTACACTGGCTAACAAAGTAAAAAGCGGGAGTATGCCTCTCGCTTTTCTATGAATAAGAAACTAACAGGATTGTCTGATCATGAGTAAACCCATTGTATTAAGTGGCGTACAGCCTTCTGGTGAATTAAGTATTGGTAACTACCTAGGTGCGCTGCGTCAGTGGGAACAGATGCAAGACGATTACGATTGCCAATACTGTGTGGTTGATTTGCATGCCATTACAGTACGTCAAGATCCTAAAGCGCTGCATGAAGCAACATTAGATGCATTAGCGATTTGTTTAGCGGTGGGTGTTGATCCACAAAAGAGCACGTTATTTGTTCAGTCACATGTGCCGGAGCATGCTCAACTAGGCTGGTTATTAAACTGTTACACCCAAATGGGTGAGCTAAGTCGTATGACGCAGTTTAAAGACAAATCAGCGCGTCATGCGAATGATGTAAACGTGGGCTTATTCGGTTACCCAGTATTGATGGCAGCTGATATTTTATTATATGGCGCACATCAAGTACCTGTAGGTAGCGATCAGAAGCAGCACTTAGAGTTAGCTCGTGATATTGCTACACGTTTTAATAATTTGTATGGCACAGAAGAAAGTCCAATTTTCCAAATTCCTGAGCCGTACATTCCATCGGTTGGTGCGCGTGTCATGAGCCTACAAGACGCGACTAAGAAAATGTCGAAGTCTGATGATAACCGTAAGAACGTGATCACTTTGTTGGAAGATCCAAAATCGATTCTTAAGAAGGTTAACAAAGCACAAACTGATGCAGAAACACCACCACGCATTGCATTTGATACCGAGAACAAAGCAGGGATCTCAAACCTAATGGGTCTGTATTCAGGCGCAACAGGTAAGACGTATGCTGAAATTGAAGCACAATATGCAGGCGTTGAAATGTATGGCCCATTTAAGAAAGATGTTGGTGAAGCATTAGTTGCTATGCTTGAGCCAGTACAAGCAGAATACCATCGTATTCGTGCTGATCGTGCTTACCTTGATAGCGTAATGAAGCAAGGTGCTGAAAAAGCCTCTGCACGTGCGGCTGAAGTACTGAAAAAAGCATACCAAGCGGTAGGCTTTGTTGCTCGCCCTTACTAACGAGTAACGATAGATAGATTAAGCAGGGCATTTGCTCTGCTTTTTTTATGGTTTGCGTTTCTAGTGATGTGTTGCACAATAGGGCGCAGAATAGAAAAGGTCGCTGTAGATATATGCTGTTAATTATTGATAACTATGATTCATTTACTTATAACCTGTATCAATACTTTTGTGAGTTAGGCGCTGAGGTTAAGGTTGTCCGTAATGATGAGATTGATCTCGCAGGTATTGAGTCGCTAGCACCCACCCATTTAGTCATCTCTCCTGGACCTTGTACCCCAAATGAAGCGGGTATATCACTACAAGCCATTGAATACTTCGCAGGTAAATTGCCTATTTTAGGTGTGTGCTTAGGTCATCAATCGTTAGCACAAGCTTTTGGTGGGGATGTGGTACGAGCAAGGCAAGTGATGCATGGTAAAACCTCTCCGATCAAGCATAATAATACCAGTGTGTTTGAAGGGTTAAATAATCCATTAACAGTGACTCGTTATCATTCCTTAGTCGTTAAACAAGATACGCTGCCAGATTGCTTTAACATTACAGCATGGACTGAGCGTGAAGGGGAACTTGATGAAATTATGGGGATCGCTCATAAAACATTGCCGTTAGAAGGGGTGCAATTTCATCCCGAGAGTATTCTAACGGAGCAAGGGCACGCCTTATTAGCCAACTTTCTTAAGCGCTAGATTTCGAATTAAATCGCGATTTTTATTATATTCCTGTCTTAAAATCGCGATATCAACCACACATCTTCTATTTTTATATTTCCAACTCTCATTTGTTGAAATTGCAAAGCTATTCACTAGCATATTTCTCTGTGCTATTCATTTCCTGATAGGAAACACACCTTTTTGTCTTTGTTGGTTAATAAACTTGCCGAGATAACGCATAACTATGTCAGTTTTATTAAAAAAAGCATCGTTGCCAAAGAGCAAAAAAAATATTCTGCTATTGGCAAAGGTTAATAAAATGTAAATACTATGATTATAGCGTTATACACAGAAGGATAATGTGATGACTACAGAGCAAAGAGTAGAACGTAATTTATTTGATGAGGTAATGGTACCTTGTTATTCACCTATGGCTGAGATCCCAGTACGTGGCAGTGGTGCGCGAGTATGGGATCAACATGATCGTGAATATGTCGATTTTGCCGGTGGAATTGCGGTGAGTTGTCTGGGTCATTGCCATCCAATTATGGTTAATGCATTAAAAGATCAAGCCGATAAGTTATGGCATTTAAGTAATGTGTTAACTAATGAACCTGCATTGCGTTTAGCGAAAAAACTCACTGAGTTATGTTTTGCTGACAAAGTCTTTTTTGCTAACTCGGGAGCTGAAGCTAACGAAGCGGCACTGAAATTGGCTCGCCGTTATGCGGTCGATAAGTTTAGTGCTGAAAAAGATCAAATTATTGCCTTTCATCAAGGTTTTCACGGTCGTACTTTTTTCACCGTTACTGTTGGTGGGCAAGAAGCTTACTCAGATGGTTTTGGCCCTAAACCTCAAGCGGTAACGCATATTCCTTATAATGACTTATCAGCTTTAGCTGAGATTATGTCTGAGCGAACTTGTGCGGTGATGATGGAGCCATTGCAAGGTGAAGGTGGTTTGGTTAGCCCGAGCGTTGAGTTTGTTCAGGGCGTGCGTGAGTTATGTGATAAGCACCAAGCCCTATTGATATTTGATGAAGTCCAAACTGGCAATGGTCGTACCGGTGATTTTTATGCCTATCAAGGCTTAGGTGTAACACCTGATATTTTAACGACGGCTAAGTCACTGGGTGGTGGTTTCCCAATTGGCGCAATGCTTACCACAACAGCATTAGCAGAACATTTAAAAGTCGGTACTCATGGTTCAACGTATGGCGGTAATCCGTTAGCATGCGCTGTCGCAGAAGCGGTAATTAATGAAGTGAGTAAACCCGATGTTCTAGCTGGCGTGAAAGAGCGTGAACAGTGGTTCCGTGAAGGGCTGACAGCGATTAATGCTAAATACCCAATTTTTGCTGAGATCCGCGGTAAAGGTTTACTGCTGGGAGCGTCTCTCACAGAAGAGTGGCAAGGTCGTGCACGTGACATTCTTGTTCAAGCTGGCAAAGAAGGCTTAATGATGCTAGTTGCTGGTACGAGTGTTGTGCGCTTTACGCCATCGCTAGTGATTGAAAAAGCCGATGTGGATGAAGGTATGGCTCGTCTAGAACGCGCTATCGCAACACTCTATAACGCCGAGTAATTCTACTTTGCATTGCTGCTGGCAGTTGAGGAACGACTGCCAGTTATCTTATAAGACTTATTGTTATCCATCTAGTTAGTGACAATAGTCACTACCTGCATCAGGAGGGAAGTCGATGCTGGTTATTCGTCCTATCATCGCTGATGATTATTCTGCACTCATGCAGTGCGCTGAAGAATCAGGTCATGGTTTTACTTCATTACCTGTTAACGAAGAAATGCTTCGTAACCGCATTGCTCATTCAGAGCGCAGCTTTGCCAAACATGTCGTTCGCCCAGAGGATGAAGGCTACCTGATGGTCGCTGAAGATACAGATACCGGCGAGATAGCAGGCACCACAGCCATTGAAGCGGCGATTGGCTTAGAAGCCCCTTTTTATAACTATCATCTAAGTACTGTGGTTCATGCCTCGCGTCGATTAGGGGTACACAATACCGTACAGTTACTGACATTAGGTAATCACTACACCGGAGATACCGAGCTTTGCACGTTATTTTTACGTACACCATGGCGTGAAGGTTTAAATGGTCGTCTATTGTCTAAAGCGCGCTTTTTAATGATGGCAGAGCATCGTCATCGTTTCGCCGATGTGGTATTTGCTGAAATGCGCGGTGTTTCCGATGCAGAAGGGAACTCACCTTTTTGGCAATGGCTAAAAGATAACTTTTTCTCGATTGATTTTATTCATGCTGACTATCTAACGGGGATCGGAGCAAAAGGCTTTATTGCGGACTTAATGCCTAAACTTCCGATATACGTCAATTTACTGAGCAAAGAAGCCCAAGCGGTTATAGGTCAAGTTCATGACAACACGCGTCCTGCATTACGTTTGCTAGAAAATGAAGGTTTTTCATGCCGTGGTTATGTCGATATTTTTGATGCAGGCCCGACGGTTGAATGTGATGTACGTAATGTTGAAACGGTTCGCCACTCAAAGCGTTATATCGTTGAAATTAACGATCATCAAAGTGAACAGCAGTGCCTAGTGGCGAATACATCATTTACTGATTTTCGTGCGGTTGCGAGCCCACTGGAAATCAATGATAAAGCGCAAACCGTGGTTATGACGCAAGAGGTCGCTGATACTCTCATGGTTAATACCGGTGAGCCTGTGCGCTTTATTGAGCTGTAAAACTACGAATATAAAGAGGGGAGAAAAGTATGAGTCAATGGATTGCGGGTCAATGGGTTGATGGTTTAGGTGATGAGATGGCATCGCTCAACCCCTTTACTGATGAAGTGATTTGGCAAGGCCGAGCCGCGACAAGTGAGCAAGTCTCGCAAGCGGTGAATGCCGCGCGTGAAGCATTACTTCAATGGCGTCATACTTCCCTTGTTGAGCGCCAAACCATCGTGGAAAAATTTGCTGAGCTGGTGAAAGCCAATAGTGAAAATATTGCCATTACGATAGCAGAAGAAACGGGTAAACCGTTATGGGAGACGCGAACAGAAGCAGGAGCAATGGTGGGGAAAGTGGCGATTTCTTTACGTGCTTATCATGAACGGACAGGCCAACGCGAGAAAGATATCGCAGGTACGACAGCAGTTGTACGTCATCGACCATTAGGGGTGATGGCTGTATTTGGGCCTTATAATTTCCCCGGTCATTTACCCAATGGCCACATCGTACCTGCATTGCTTGCAGGTAATACGGTGGTATTCAAACCTTCTGAATTAACGCCTAAAACGGCTGAAGTTGTAATGAAACTCTGGCAACAAGCCGGATTACCTGATGGGGTTATTAATCTTATGCAGGGAGCTCGCCCAACTGGAGAGGCACTCGCCGCTTCAAAAGATATTGATGGTTTATTATTTACGGGCAGTGCCAATACTGGGCATATTCTGCATCGCCAATTTGCAGGTCAACCGGGCAAGATGCTGGCATTAGAAATGGGGGGGAATAACCCGATGGTGATCTCCAATGCTTATGGTGATCTCAATGCTACCGTTTATACCATTTTACAATCTGCTTTTATCAGCGCAGGACAACGGTGTACTTGTGCTCGCCGACTATACTTACCCTTGGGTAGCGAAGGGGATGCGTTGTTGGCAGCTTTAGTGGAAGCAACCAAAGCTATTGTTGTCGATGGACCATTTGCCGAGCCTGCGCCGTTTATGGGGCCTCAAATCTCCCGCCAAGCCGCAGACAATATTGTGCAAACTCAACGACAATTAGTATCGCTTGGTGGCGAAGTATTGGTAGAGGCAAAGCGCGGACAGGGAGCGGTGGTTACACCTGGGATCGTTGATGTTACGAATATCGAAAATTTACCCGATGAAGAATATTTTGGCCCATTATTGCAGGTAGTGCGTTATCAAGATCTTGCTCAAGCCGTGTGTCTTGCGAACGACACCCGTTATGGCTTATCAGCCGGGCTTGTATCAACCGATGATAGTGAATGGCAATATTTTATTGATCATATTCGCGCGGGGATTGTAAATCGTAATCGCCAGTTAACGGGAGCGAGTGGAGATGCACCGTTTGGTGGCCCAGGAGCATCTGGTAATTTACGCCCAAGTGCTTACTACGCTGCTGATTATTGTGCTTACCCAATGGCATCAATGGAAGGTGAGGCAACATGCTTACCTGAGCAGTTATCTCCGGGTATTTCACTCTGAGACTAATAGGTTCACTGTATTACTTACAGTAAGGATTGTGCAGCATGGAACAATTATTTACCGCGTTATGGCAAGATTATACTCAGCGATTATGCCCTTCAGCGCTGAATATTCGGCAATTACTTACCGAAGATGCGCCACTTAGAAATGATCATATTGCGTTGCGTACCTTTGCACTACCTAAATGTGGTTTAGCAAGATTAGCGGCTCCATTTATTGCGTTAGGTTATAAACCCAAAGGTCGATATCATTTCAAAGCGAAAAAGTTATATGCAGAGCACTTTGAACACCCCGATCCCGCTGCGCCTAAAGTATTTATTAGTGAACTGCAATTAGGATTATGTTCAACAGAGTTACAAACAGAAGTACGTCAGCTTGTCGATCAAGTTGATGATGCTTATTTTGCTGATCCTGCTTTTCTTTCTCAAGGTAAACCATGGCAATTAAGCCGTGATAGTTATCAGTTTTTAAATGCAGAAAGTGAATATGCAGGGTGGGTGGCAGCGCATGGTTTTGGTGCTAATCATTTTACTGTTGATATTAATCAGCTTGAGCAATTTAATGAAATTTCTGAAGTGAACCATTTTCTCGAATCAAGTGGTTTTGACATTAATCAGGCGGGAGGTGCGGTAAAAGGCGATCCTACTGTGATGTTAGAGCAATCAGCAACCATGGCTGATAAAGTCATGGTCACGTTTTCTGATGGTGAGATGTTGGTCTCTGGCGGATTTTATGAGTTTGCTAAACGTTATTTACAGCCAGATGGTGAGATTTATACCGGATTTGTAGAAGCTTCGGCAGATAAGATCTTTGAAAGTACTTATAACTCTTGAACAGTGTAAACAATGCAATAA
This sequence comes from Photobacterium sp. GB-72, assembly GCF_003026095.1. Lineage (NCBI taxonomy): Bacteria > Pseudomonadati > Pseudomonadota > Gammaproteobacteria > Vibrionales > Vibrionaceae > Photobacterium > Photobacterium sp. GB-72. The sequence goes on from NZ_PYNV01000010.1 coordinate 145,601, forward strand.
AAAGCAGCCAATTGGCTGCTTTTTTTAAATCTGTTAATTATCTAGGGGAGATCCCCAAATACCACTGTCTTCAACAGGACAGCGACGTAAACCTGTTTGCTGTTCTAAATAACAACGACGGTCACTAAAGCCTGTCATCTCAATAGTTGTAGGTTGAGGAGCGATAGCGCCAGGTACAGTGGTGTAGCTATTCGGGGCAAAACGTTCAATATCCATATAAAAACCAAAAAAAGATGAAGTCCATTCATTGCTTGAATTTAGCATTTAATTTGAGCAATACAAGTTAATTAATGGCACACTTTTTAAAGGTATTTATGGGGGGGATTATTAATCAATCAGAAATAAAAAAGCCGCAACAGTGTGCGGCTTTTTTCGTACGGTTAAAGACGTTAAAAATTAACGCGTACCGTAAACAACAATCGTCTTACCGTGAGCAGAGATTAGGTTCTGCTCTTCAAGCATTTTCAGAATACGACCCACTGTTTCACGAGAACAGCCAACAATTTGACCGATTTCTTGACGAGTGATCTTAATCTGCATGCCATCAGGGTGCGTCATTGCATCTGGTTGTTTTGCAAGATTTAGCAATGTCTGTGCGATACGACCTGTAACATCTAAGAATGCCAAATCACCTACTTTCTGGCTTGTCACTTGTAGGCGACTTGCCATTTGAGCAGATAAGCGCATCAGAATATCAGGGTTAACCTGAATTAACTGACGGAATTTTTTGAATGAAATTTCTGCTACTTCACAAGGACTTTTCGCACGAACCCAAGCAGTACGCTCTTGATCTTCTTCGAATAAGCCAAGCTCACCAATAAAGTCACCTTGGTTTAGGTAAGAAAGGATCATCTCCTTACCTTCTTCATCCTTGATTAGTACAGCAACAGAACCCTTCACAATGTAGTACAACGTTTCTGCTTTCTCACCTGCGTGGATCAGCGTACTTTTCGATGGGTACTTGTGAATATGACAATGGGAAAGAAACCACTCTAAAGTTGGATCTGTTTGCGGTTTACCTGGAACCATATTACTAACTTCCTCTGCATTTGTTGCCCAACAGCATTGGTTTCTTTTCTAACTTTTATCACGAGAAAAAAAACTGCCTACTGATAGGGTATCCATTCAGCCGCTGGGCTGCAAGCTAACTTGAATAAGTTAGAGTGTATCCTTTTTCTGCGCCTTTTTCTTGATATTGATCTAGTAGATTCGTTCATTTCATATGGATAACTGTGCACAGGATCACAATGCGGCGAGATAATTTTAAGTGGTGCGATAAGTAATGATTATTACGACGATTTTTAGAGAGGAAAAAAGTTGTTATTAAGGCGGAGAATTAGGATTTACATTCATTATTTAATCAATAAGACTAGAGACAATTATTGGGCGTTTGAATAAGGATTAAGCGATGCAGTCCCGAGTAAAATGGGTAGAAGATATGACTTTTTTAGGTCAATCTAGCTCCGGTCATAGTGTAGTCATGGATGGTAATGGAGGGGATAAAGCTCCAAGTCCAATGGAATTGGTATTAATGGCGGCGGGAGGGTGTAGCTCAGTAGATGTTGTCAGTGGTTTACAATCCCAAGCGCAAAATATTGTGGGTTGTGAGGTTCTTATTTCAGCTGAGCGTCGAGAGCAAGCGCCACGTTTATTTACCGCAGCCAATTTGCATTTTATTGTTTCAGGTTTTGATTTAAATGAAACCTTAGTGGCTAACACCATTGCTGATTCTTTAGAGAAATATTGCTCTGTATGCTTGATGATTGGTGAAAAGGTTAAGTTGACTCATTCGTATGAAATCATCACTGCTTAATAATGATTGAGATGAAAAAGGTTGGTGTTTGTGCCAACCTTTTTTCTATTTATTTTCGTTTGTGCAAACTTAACTGATTTTCCCTGTATTAATCAGTTTCTCGATAAGGGGGCGCATGATCAATTCCATTGCAAAACTCATTTTTCCACCAGGGACGACAAGCGTGTTATGACGTGACATAAATGAGCCTTGGATCATGGAAAGTAAATACGGAAAATCGACATTATTTAAACCGCGAAATCGGATCACAACAAAGCTTTCATCTAAGCTTGGGATCCCTTTGGCACTCACCGGGTTTGAGGTATCAACGGTTGGTACACGTTGAAAGTTGATATGTGTGCGTGAAAATTGCGGAGTTAAATAATTTAAGTAATCGTCCATGGAGCGAACGATTGACTCCATCACCGCTTCGCGAGAGTGCCCTCGATCTCTCGTGTCACGAACAATTTTTTGGATCCACTCCAAGTTAACAATGGGTACCATGCCAATAAGAAGATCAACATGCTGTGCGACATGGATCTCGCCATCGACAACCCCACCATGTAAGCCTTCATAAAAGAGTAAATCAGTGTTTTCTGCTAACTGTTGCCACGGAGTAAACGTTCCGGGCATTTGGTTGTAGGGTACGGCTTCGTCAAATGTGTGTAGATAACGGCGAAAGCGGCCTGTGCCATCTTCACCATATTGTTTGAAAAATTGCTCTAATTGGGCAAAGTCATTGGCTTCTGAGCCAAAATAGCTGATATGTCGACCTTGCTCTTTAGCTTTGCGGATCTCAGTGTCCATTTCAGGGCGGGTATAGCGATGGAAGCTATCGCCTTCTAGCCATGCCGCATTAATGTTCATCATATTGAACATCTTTCGGAATGCTTCAGAAGTCGTCGTGGTTCCTGCTCCTGATGAACCAGTAACTGCAATAATAGGATGTTTTGCAGACATGACTAACCTTGTCGTTGTTGATTATCGAAAGATAAATGAGAAAGCAGGCAATAATAAAATTACCTGATCGGGCAACAATGCTACTACAAGTTAACAGGGATGTCGGGATTGAAAAGTGAAACTGCTAGCGGAGGCAAGTTTTGAGTCGTAACTCTCTGGGCACGACTCACATTAATAAAACTTATTGCAACTGATTGCGTAATTTTATGTCGACAGATTCATGCAATTCAGAAAATACAATCACAGCATCACCGGATTTCAGTTGCTGCATCACATAATTCACTTTGTTTTCTAAGCTCATTTCAACTTCACCGTAATCAGTGCCTTCACGTAGCACAAATTGTTCAATCAGGTTAGTCAGTGTTTCTGGGGCGATATCTTGCCAAGGAATGATCATTTTATGTCTCGTCGACTGCGTTACTGATACGCGCAGTATATGATAAAAATATCACTAGCCCTATTGAGGAGTGGTGAGTTTGGTTTTAAACCATGTTGGAACGCTGTGTTCGAGCCAAAACGTCGGTTTAAAAATAGAACCACTAACGAACCCAACATGGCCACCTTTTTCATATAAGTTGTAGTCGATATTACTCGGCAATGGTTGTGATGGGATCACCGATTCGGTCATGAACGGATCGTCTTTGGCATGGATAATCCGCAGTGGTGTACTGATCAAGTTGAGCTGTTGAAGGCCACTACAACGTTGATAATAATCGTCAGCATCAATAAAACCATGGAGAGGGGCGGTAATGTGCTGATCAAATTGCCATACCGTATTTATCGCAGCTAATTGCTGGTGGGTGATAGGCATTTTATCTTGATGAAGTGTTATTCGTTTTGCCATTGTGCGCTTCATCGAGTTGAGTAGATATTGCTGATAGATCTTAGAAAAACCTTGTTGAATACGTGCCGAGCATGAGGTTAAATTTAATGGGGGAGATACCGCTTGAGCGGCAACGAGATCACTGTCATCACCATATTTTGCAAGATAGTTAATCAGCATATTACCGCCAAGGGATACTCCCACTGCGATAAAAGGCCGTAGGGGGAATTGCTCACGTAACCATGTAATGAAAAAGCGAGCATCATTGACTTCACCTGAGTGATAGCCTCTAGGTTGACGGTTTAGCTCACCACTGCAGCCTCTAAAATGCATCATAACCCCAAGCCAACCTTGTTGTTTTGCAGCATATAATAGTCCATTGGCATACGGACTATGGAAGCTGCCTTCTAAACCATGGAATAGGATCATTAATGGTTTGCTATCGTCTGTAGGAGCTTCTGTCCAAGCGAGATCAAGAAAGTCATCATCAGGTGTGGTCAGTCGTTGCGTCACAGGTGTGAATAGTGGCTGGCGACGAACAAATCGCGGTAATAAGGTTTGAATGTGTGGATTTTGTAATCCTGATGCTGGCGTAAATTGAGACATGAATATCCTCTGTTACAGCGAAAAATGGGATAAAGGGGGGTGGCGTAATAACTCGGCAATGGTTTTTAAGCCAAAGATCAATTGCTGTTGGTTTAGCGGTGAGCTAATGGCGAGCCGTACTGCTGGTTGAATATGATTACCTCTAGGAGTAAATAATTCTGCTGATTTAACTATAACCCCACGGGCTGTTGTTGCCGCCATAAAATCACTTAAGCGCCAGTCTTCTGGTAATTGCAGCCAAACATGAAAACTAAAAGTCTGGGTTGTAATGGCAAACTCACCAAGGTATTGCTGTACCAATAATTGCCGTTGTTGTATTTCAGTACGAACGGTCGTTAATACCCGATCGGCATCACCTTGAACAATTAATTCACAAGCGATAGCAGAGAGCAGTGGGCTGATCATTAAGCTGTGGTTATAGAGTGCTGCACTTAGATGTTGCTGCCACTGTTTCGGCACTTGGATGTAACCTAAGCGAAGTCCTGGTGCGAGGCATTTTGATAACCCTCCGATGTGGATTACATGTTCAGGTGCTAGGTTGATTAAAGGCGGTGGCGGTGAGGGCGGCAGTAATCCGTTGACGTCATCTTCCGCAATTAACACATTATGCTCACGACACACGCTAATCACTTCTTCACGACGAGAGAGCGGCATTGTTACCGAAGTTGGGTTTTGCTGGGTTGGTGTTAAATATATTAGCCGTGGTTGGTAGAGTTCACAGGCCGATGCGAGACTGGCAGGGATCACCCCATCTTCATCCATCTCAACACTTTTTAGGGTAATACCATGTTGACGAGCAAGGGTTAGAAAGCCGGGGTAGCAAAAGTATTCGACTAACACGGTATCACCAGCACGACAGAAAATACTCAGCAATAATTCCGCAGCATGTTGTGCGCCTGAGGTGAAATACATCTGCTCTGATGAAACATCAATGCCTTTTTGATTTAACCATTGGCAAACGATATGACGATGATTATCGATCCCTTGTGGTGGCTGATACAACATCATGTCATTTAATTGCGAGGGATTAGCACTAATTTTTGCCATGGCGTTGCTTATCATCTCACTGCGATCAAATCGCGGAGGAATGTTATAGCCGAAATTACATTCTTCAGTCTGTAACTCTTCTAATTGATAGATCCAGTGATGGTTTTTATTGTTATCACAGACATACGTCCCAGCCCCAATACGTGCTTCGACAAGATGACGTCGTTCCGCTTCTGCATAAGCACGTGTCACTGTACCGACGGTAACCTGTAATTGATCGGCAAGTGCGCGGTGTGTGGGGAGTTTCTCCCCAATTGCGATGTCACCTTGCTCGATAGCTCGTGCAATTCCATCTGCAATTTGACGATAAAGTGGTTCTTTAGTTTTAGCGATAAGTTGGATATTTAATAACTTTTTCTCGATTGTCATGGTGACAATAAATCCTTTGATCTTAATAACTTCCCTTGTTAGGTTAAATTGTGCGCACAAAACAACCGTATTGCCAGAGATTTTTTATGTTGTCGCGAAATAACTAAAATTGTATCGGTACAATTTCGTGAGGGATGATCTGGATAGTTTTATTTCTATCGTTTATTAAGGAAAGTGTGTGGAAGGATCAACAATCATCTCAGTTATTTTATTTGCCATATTAATGACAGGCACGCCGGGGCCTAACAATATGATGGTGACCGCCTCTGGAGCAAACTTTGGTTATTGGCGTAGTGTTCCGCATATTACGGGGATCAGTGTGGGTATGGCGAGCATGATCAGTTTACTGGCGGCAGGGCTCGGCATTATTTTTGAACGTTATCCTATGGTTCACGAGGTATTAAAAGTTGTTGGGTGTGCGTACTTATTGTATTTAGCATGGAAAATAGCCACCGCTGGCAGCATGAGTAAAGCAGAGCAAACAGTGAAGGCGAAACCGATGAGTGTATTCTCTGCTGCTCTGTTTCAATACGTTAATCCTAAAGCATGGATGATGTCAGCAACGGCAGTAAGCACCTTCGCCGTTAGCGGGGAGCACTATTGGTTATCGATATTAATGATTGTATCGGTATTTTTCGTGGTGGGTTTTGTTTGCGTTTCGCTATGGACTGCAACTGGAGTGGTGATACGTCATTGGCTAACATCAGAACGTCGCACGATTCGGTTTAATCAGACGATGGGAGCACTAACGGCAGCATGCGTGATGATGATTTGGTAGTGGTTGCCCTTTGTTCTAGATAACTAAAAATAACAACGCCAACGAAGTACTCGTTGGCGTTATAGGTGTTAGGCGATATTATTCGGCACTAAATTGAGATTCCATCTCTTCTAATTGCTCTTGTAACTCCATCCAAGCAACTTCTACATCTTCCAAATCCGATTTTGCATCGCCTTGCAGTTTTAATTGCTCATTCATACGGACTTTGTTCTCGGCCTCATAAATACTGCTATCGCTTAATGCGGTTTCAGCATCGGTGATGATGGCATTGAGCTTATCCATTTGCTTTTCAAGCTTGGTGATTTCTTTACGAATAGGGGCTGTTTGTTTACGGAACTCTGCCTCTAAACGTTTTTGCTCTTTACGCGATGCCGCGCTGTTATCTTTGTTGGTTTCAGGTTTTGTTGCTTGTTGATCACGGCGCTCATTACGCTGTTGCTCGGTAAGCCATTTGTGATAATCATTTAAATCACCATCAAACGGTACGACTTGGCGATCATGTACTAAATATAAGTCATCGGTTGTCGCACGTAGTAAGTAACGGTCGTGACTGACAATAACCATTGCACCTTCATAAGATTGCAGTGCCAACGTTAGTGCTTGGCGCATATCTAAATCAAGGTGGTTGGTTGGCTCATCGAGCAGTAATAGGTTAGGACGTTGCCATACAATCAGTGCTAGCACTAAGCGGGCTTTCTCACCGCCAGAAAACGGACCGACTTTTTCTAGTGCTTTATCACCAATAAAACCAAAACTACCTAAATAATCACGGAGTTGTTGCTCGGTTGCTTGTGGCGCAATACGTGCCATATGCTGAACTGGGGTATCATCAAGGTACAAGGTTTCTAATTGGTGCTGGGCAAAGTAACCAATTTTAACCCCTTGCGAATACGCCATATCACCGGCTTTCGCTGGTAAATCACCCGATAGCATTTTTATCAGAGTCGATTTACCGGCACCATTTCGACCAAGTAGGCCAATACGACTACCAGGAACAAGATTCAGGCGAATTTTTTCTAAAATCAGTAAGTCGTCATAACCTGCGGCAACTTGATCCATCATTAAGATTGGGTTCGGCAGAGCACTTGGCTCGCGGAATTCAAAACTGAATGGGTTATCAAACTGAGCCGGTAACACTTTTTCCATACGTTCGAGGGCTTTAATACGACTTTGCGCTTGGCGTGCTTTACTGGCCTTGTAACGGAAACGTTCAATGTATGACTGCATGTGCGTCATTTGCTTTTGTTGTTTCTGGTACATCGCTTGTTGTAGCACCAGTTTTTCGGCGCGTTGTACTTCAAACGATGAATAGTTACCGGTGTAACTGTGCATGGTTTGATTTTCAATATGGATAATGCGGTTAACCACAGGATCTAAGAAATCACGGTCATGGGAAATTAACACTAAGGTACCACGGTAGCTTTGGAGCCATTTTTCCAGCCACATTACGGCATCTAAATCTAAGTGGTTAGTTGGCTCATCGAGTAGTAGCAGATCAGAGCGGCATAATAGCGCTTGAGCAAGGTTAAGACGCATACGCCAACCACCCGAAAATTGGGTCAGGTTCCATTGCATCTGGTGCTGTGAAAAGCCTAGGCCGTCAAGTAATTCAGCCGCACGAGCATTGATACTATAGCCACCAATGGTGTCCATTTTACCGTGAAGCTCTGCGACTTTAGTACCATCATCAGCTTGTTCTGCGGCAAGGAGTTGGCGTTCAAGTTCACGGTATTCACGGTCGCCATCAATGACATACTCAATAGCTGCGCGCTCTAACGCAGGTGTCTCCTGAGCAACCCATGCCATTTCCCAGTTACTCGGAAATTGGCAGTTGCCAGCATCTAAGCTGAGCTCATTTTTCAGTAAAGCGAACAGGGTCGATTTACCACAACCGTTTTTACCGACAAGACCGACTTTGTCGCCCGGGTGGATCGTTGAAGTGGCGTTTTCAAGTAATACTTTGCCACCACGTAGAAGTTGGATATCTGAAAAGATAATCATCAATATTGCCGGGGTCTTGCCCGCTCCACTAAATAAACTGGACTTATGGGCGGAAGTCTAACTCAAACAGCGCAGAGTGGCTAACATCTCTCTATTGCTTTAGGTTACGTTTTGCTGAACAAATGATAAACAAAAGATCATGTTTGTTAACAATTAGGTATGATGGAATAATACTGAGCAAGTCCTTATTGTTGCACATGATGAATATGAACGATTGTCAAAGGATGTTATGACACGACAAAACTTACCATCAATTCTCATTATTTTTGCTCATCCTGATCCTGATGAGTCCGTTGCTAATCGCGCAATGTTGCAAGACATTGAGCTATTAGGTCACGTTACTGTGCATGATTTATATGCCACGTACCCCGATTTCTTTATCGATGTTGTCGCAGAGCATGAGCTGATCGCGAGTCACGACATCATTATTTTCCAGCATCCGCTCTATATGTATTCCTGCCCATCATTGTTGAAAGAGTGGTTTGATAGAGTGTTAAGCAAAGGCTTCGCTCACGGTGACGGTAATGAAACCGTGGGTAAATATTGGCGCTCGGTGATCACGACTGGCGGTGGAGCAGAAGCTTATAGTCCAGATGGTTATAACCGTTATGGTATTGATACCATTTTAAAGCCATTTGAAATTTGTGCTGATCTTTGCCAAATGCATTGGTTACCGCCACTTATCTTGCACTGGGCAAGACGCGTCACGCAGGATGAATTAAACCAACATGCACGCGCATACCAATCATGGTTAGCGAACCCTTTGATTATTGAGCCTCGAATTAGCTTAACGAAGAAGGAGACCAACAATGACCAATGATTTCCTTGTTCTAAGTGTGGTTTTTTTGGCCGCAGCTATTATTGCCGTCCCTTTGGCGCAAAAGCTTGGCTTAGGTTCAGTGTTAGGCTATTTGATTGCGGGTATTGCCATTGGCCCTTGGGGCTTAGGCTTGATCTCCGATGTTGATGCTATCCTCCATTTCTCTGAATTTGGCGTTGTGTTGTTACTGTTTCTGATTGGTTTAGAGCTTAATCCGAAAACACTGTGGCAAATGCGTAAACCCATTTTAGGGTTAGGTGGTGGACAGGTGGTGATCACCAGTGGGGTTATTGCCGTAGTGGTTATGAGCCTTAATGGCTTTTTACCTTCGCTGACGTGGCGCGATTCAGCCGTGATTGGCATGGGGCTGGCGTTATCTTCAACAGCAATTGCACTGCGTGTAATAGAAGAGCAGCAATTATCAGGAAGTGAAACGGGGCAATCGGGTTTTGCGGTACTGCTATTTCAAGATATAGCGGTGATCCCAATGCTTGCTTTACTCCCAGCTCTCGCTGGTGGTAAAGGGGGGAGTTGGAATGATGCATTTTGGATGTTAGGGGGTATCGCCGTACTCCTTGTCGGTGGACATTTTTTACTTCGTCCACTGTTTCGTTATGTGGTGATGAGTGGTGTTCGTGAACTGTTTAATGTTGCGGCATTACTGTTAGTGCTTGGTATTGCATTGATTATGCAGGCGCTTGGATTATCCATGGCGTTAGGGGCATTCTTAGCGGGGGTGCTATTAGCTGAGAGCGAATATCGCCATGAATTAGAAATTGCGATAGAGCCGTTTAAAGGGTTATTACTGGGGCTGTTTTTTATCTCAGTGGGTATGGCGGTAAATATTGGGTTACTGTGGCAATATCCATTACAGATTTTAGCCGCGGTATTAGCATTAATCGCAGTAAAAGGCATCGTGCTCTATCTTTTAGCCCGGATATTTGGCGTAAGAGAAAAGTCACGTAGTCAGATGGCGGCGATTTTAAGTCAGGGTGGTGAGTTTGCGTTTGTCTTGTTTACTGCCGCTCGTGCTGAAGGTTTACTCGATGCGCAATTATTAGCTTTCTTGCTGGTGGTTGTAAGTATATCAATGATGACAACGCCGCTCGTATTAACGCTTCAAAATCGCTGGTTTGTGCGAAGCTTCAAAGCGAGTGAGCAACCTGAGCCAGAGTCGGATATTGTTGATCGTGCCCCCCGTGTCATCATTACGGGTTTTGGACGCTTTGGACAAGTTATAGGACGATTACTGTTTGCTAATAAAATTAAAGTAACCGTACTTGAGCGCGATCCGAGCCAAATCCAATTTTTACGCAAGTTCGGTTATAAAGTTTTTTACGGTGATGCTACTCAGTTAGATTTGCTCCGCGCAGCAGGGGCAGATAATGCGGAAGCAATTATTATCTGTACTGATGCACCGACAGAAGTCATGGAAGTGGTGGCTATGTGTCAGCAACATTTCCCGCACTTAAAAATATTAGCGCGGGCGAGAAGTCGTGTTGAAGCGCATCAATTACTAGGTCAAGGCGTTGAATGTTTCTCACGTGAAACTTTTGCTGGTGCTCTTGATTTAGGTCGCCAAGCCCTCATATCTTTAGGTATGCATCCGTATAAAGCGAAACGTGCTGAGGCACATTTTCGTAAAATAGATACACAAGCCTTACGGGACCTATTGCCGCAGCATAGTGAAGACGTCAATTTAGCATCAAGGCAAAAAGAAGCCCGTAAAGAGTTAGAAGAAATTTTCGATCGTGAAATGCGAGGTGAGGAAGAGCGCCATCATGGTTGGGATTAAGCTAGCGCTTGTGTGATGATCAAGGAAAGAGCAGGATGATAAAAAAACGATTTATCGCAGGGGCTGCATGCCCTAGTTGTCAAACCATCGATACTTTACGCTGGTGGCAACAAGATGATGTTGAATATGTCGAGTGTGTGGCTTGTGATCATGCAGATACACGGGTGCCACAATCGGTACAAGAAAGTGAACAACTTTCGTCAACGACCAAACAACAAGTGATAGGTGTTTTCAAGCCTGACTAATACGGAATTAGCATCATTGCCATATTATCCTGTATGATGTCGAGCAAAACTTATCACCCCAAGCTCAAATTTTGGAGTAAACATGAAAGTCGCTAAAGACACAGTAGTAAGCCTAGCTTACCAAGTGAAAACTGAAGATGGTGTAGTTGTAGATCAATCAACAGTTGAAGCTCCACTTGATTACCTTCACGGTCATAACAATCTAATTCCTGGCCTTGAAGCAGCGCTTGAAGGTCATGTAGCTGGCGACAAGTTCGAAGTAACTGTTGCTCCTGCTGACGCTTACGGCGAGCACATGGACGAAATGGTTCAACGTGTTCCTGCAAACGTATTCCAAGGTGTTGATGAAATTACTGTTGGTATGCGTTTCCTAGCAGATACTGATCAAGGTCCAATCCCTGTTGAAGTAACTGAAGTTGATGGCGATCACGTAGTTGTTGATGGTAACCACATGCTTGCTGGTCAAACGCTAGGTTTTGATGTTGAAGTTGTTGCAGTACGCGCAGCGACTGAAGAAGAAATTGCACACGGTCACCTACATCAAGGTGGTGGTTGTTGTGGCGGCGAAGGCGGTTGTGGCGATCACGGTAACAGTGACGAAGGTTGCTGCGGTGGCGAAGAGAAAGGCGGTTGCTGCTCTCACTAATATCATCAAATGATATCAATAAAAAAGGAAGCTTAGGCTTCCTTTTTTATTTTCATTTTTTAGTCAAACACGATTAATAGTGTGGCGGCGGAGTTTCTTCCGACTCGCTAGCCATATTTGGTGCTTGCATGCCTTTTACCTTACCCACTAAAAATCTCATCTGAACTTCCATGCGGTCAATCATGAACTGTTGTTTGGTAAGGGCATCATTAAGATCATCAATAGTTTGCTCTTGAAAGGCTTGTTTCATTTCAAGTTCATCAATACGGTGTTGTAATTGTTCAATCTCAGTCATGGTCGTTTTCAATCGGTTGACCAGGCTTGGGCAAATCCAGATGATGATCCAGAGATGACGTTACCTGTTGGGCTAATAGCGACATCATACACCACTGCTGTAGCGGGTCGAGTGTCTTGCTGACGTTCCGCCTTCCAACTACCGATATTTTTCCCATCCGATGTTTGCCATAACTCCACTCGGCGTGAGGGAGTGCCAGTTGCTACCATTGAACCATCATCAGAAAAACGCGCACTCGAAAGGGTTTGTTGGCGAAGGGTAATGTCTAGCTCTGATACTTTCTTGCCGTTGGTTAAATCCCAAATAAAGACGTCATTGGTGCCATCGGCAGTCAGGGCAAATTTTCCATCTCGTTGTAGTGCGACTCGAGTAATGCGACTTTTATGAGGGAAACCATACAAGATTTGTCCTGTTCGGGTATCCCATAAATAGCCATTATGATCATTGCCGCCGGATAGCGCGTAACGGCCATTAGGAGAGAGAGCGACACTATTAACTTTCTCTTGATGAGCTAAAAACTCAAGTCGTCTTCCTGTGCTAATATTGATAAATAAGGCCTTACCATTACTTAGCGCTAATAAGATGTCGTCGCCATTATTGGCAATAGCGACATCTCTAATGGTAGTGTCATCAATCGACCATAAACCTTGTGCTTGGGACCAGCCAAGATCCCAAATAGCAAAATTTTGTGCTGTGGCCGTGATAGCAAAACGTTTATTGTCAGAAATATGGCTACTTATCACCGTACTGTGATGTTGATCTTGAGAACCAAAATCAGCTAACTTTTTGTTTTGATGTAAGTCCCATAGCACGATACCTTGTTCTATTGCAGCAACTATTGCAAAACGACCATCTCGGCTAAGGCTAAAACTGGTTGCACCTTGTGGGGCTAATTGCCAGCGTTGGACTTCTGAGCCAGAAAAGAAACAACCACTCAAGGTTAAAGTGGATAAAAATAAACAAAATGAAAAAAAAGTTTTATACATTAAGCTCTTGTTCCGCTTGCATAGGGTAACTAGTAGAGTAAATTAGTCTGATTAAATAACTGAACTGACATGCTTTTTACAGTTACTTAATCAAATGCTAGTAGTATATTGTTATAACTTTATTTTCATACTCATTCTAAAAAGTACAGTTAAAAAATGAGGCATTGCCTCACTGACTGATGGAGAAATACATGAAACCTGTTCTAAAGATGTCTGTATTGGCAGCAACAATTTTCCTCGTTGTTGGTTGTCAGGATGATAATAAAGCAGACACCAATAAGCCTGCTGAACCTGCGAAAGTAGAGCAGGTTGCTGCTAAGACTCCAGCTGCTGATGCTAAAGTTGAATTTAAAACTGAAAATCAAAAAGCAGCTTATGCAATTGGTGCATCACTGGCGCAATACCTATCAGCCAACCTTGATCAGCAAAAAGAGCTAGGTCTAGACCTAAATCGTCAAGACGTACTTCAAGGTGTTGAAGATGTATTTGCGGGTAAGAGTCGTTTAACGCAAGAGCAAACCCAACAAGCGCTTCAAGAACTTGACCAGCGCGTAGCTAAAATTGTTGAAGAAAAAGCAAAAGCTGAAGCTGAGAAAAACATAAAAGCTGGTGAAGAGTTCCGTACTAAGTTCTCGAAAGAAGCGGGTGTTGTAACAACTAAAACCGGCCTAATGTACAAGATTGAGAAAGAAGGTACAGGTCCAAAACCAACAGCAACCGATACAGTTGAAGTAAATTACAAAGGCATGCTAACTGACGGTACCGTATTTGACAGTTCTTACCAGCGTAATCAACCTGCCACTTTCCCTTTAAATCAAGTAATCCCTGGTTGGACTGAAGGCGTTCAGCTAATGCCTGTAGGTTCAAAGTTTGAGTTTGTTATTCCGCCACAACTTGCTTACGGCGCTCAAGCAAACCCAAGCATTCCAGCTAATTCAACATTGGTATTCCAAGTTGAGCTACTAAGTATTAAAGGTGATAAAACTGCAAAACCTGCAGCGGCACCAGCTGAAAAACCAGCAGCTACAGAGACAAAAACACAATAGTTGAGCAATATTTACCAATAAATATGCTGATAAATATCAAGACCCGACTTATGTCGGGTCTTTTCTTTTTAATTATCTGATAAACTTACTAGCAATATTTTAAATTTTATTGATTCTATTTAATACATAAGTTGAATGTATAAGTCGTATTAATAGTATTGATTGCAACATGGAAGATTGAAAAGTGGTTTCAACTGATAACTTTGGTTCAGAGGTGATGGTCGACAGTGATATCGTCGATAGCCGAATCTTCTCTGAGCATGATTATATTATTCTTCGCTCTTATGAAGCCGTTGTTGATGGTTTAGCAGCGTTAATTGGTCCCTTTTGTGAAATCGTGCTCCATTCATTAGCCGATCTCAACACCTCTGCGATTAAGATTGCTAACGGAGAAAATACCGGCCGTAAAGTTGGCTCGCCAATCACTGATCTTGCATTACGCATGCTACGCGATATTGAAGGTTCTGAGCGCAATTTTTCTCGTGCTTATTTCACCCGTGCTAAAGGTGGTGACTTAATGAAGTCAATCACGATTGCCATTCGTAACGGTGAAAATAATATCATTGGCCTGCTGTGTATAAACGTTAATTTAGATGCCCCTTTCTCTCAAATTCTGCAGTCGTTTATGCCTACTGATGAAGCTAAGCAAGCGGCATCAACGGTTAACTTTGCCAGCGATGTTGATGAGCTCGTTGATCAAACGGTAGAACGTACTATCGAAGAAATTAATGCAGATAAAAACGTATCAAATAATGCCAAAAACCGTCAAATCGTGATGGAGTTGTTTGATAAAGGCATTTTCGATATTAAAGATGCAATTAATCGTGTTGCAGATCGTTTAAATATCTCCAAACACACTGTGTATCTGTATATTCGTCAGCGAAAAACCGAGGATGGTGAGAAGTGAGTTTAACTTACGCTATCGTGGTCAATGGTCCTGCATACGGAAATCAAACATCACGTTCAGCTTATCAATTTGCAAGAGCATTAATTGAAGAAGGACACGTATTACAACGCGTGTTTTTTTATCAAGATGGCGTGTTAAATGGCTCTGCATTAACGGCACCAGCATCCGATGAATTTGATCTTGTGGCGGCATGGCAAGCATTAGCTAAAATGCATAATGTTGAATTGCAAACCTGTGTGGCTGCCGCATTGCGTCGCGGTATTGTCAGTGAACAAGAAGCAGAGCAAAACCAATTATCTGCTGTCAATCTTGCAGATGGCTTTGAACAGGTAGGGCTTGGTGGTCTTGCTGAAGTCTTGTTAACGGCAGATCGCGTCATACAATTTTAGTGGTATAGATATGAATTCACTGGGCTTTATCTTTAGAACTTCACCACATGGCAACAATAGTGGGCGAGAAGGGCTAGATGCTGTATTGGCAAGTTCGGCTTATACTGAAGAGTTGTCACTGTATTTTATTGATGATGGTGTATTTCAGTTATTAAAACAGCAGCAGCCACAAGCAATTTTAAGTCGAGATTATATTGCGACATTTAAAATGCTTGAACTTTATGATGTTGAAAATATCTATGTGAATGCAGAATCACTCCGTGCGCGCGGACTAACAACAGATGATTTGATCATCGATGTGATTGTTTGTGAACAAGCACAATTAATAGAAAAAATGCATCAATGTCGACAACTTCTTACATTTTGAGGTCGTAATGCTTCATACCGTTACTCGCTCACCCTATCAAAGCCAATCTTTGGCCCAATGTTTAGCATATGTTGCCGCTGGTGATGAAATATTGCTGTTAGAAGATGCAGTGATCGCCAGTTTGGCAAAAAATAATTATTTAAATGTAATAAAAAATATTGGCGTAAAAATTTATTTACTTGAGGCTGATCTCATTGCACGTGGATTGCAAGGTAAATGTGATGAGAATCTTAATGTTATTGATTATAAAGGCTTTGTTTCGTTAACCGTTAAGCATGAGCAGCATATGAAATGGGCGTGAATAAGTATGATATTAGCCTTAAAAGTGATAAAAAACGGATTGTTTAAGAAATGATCACTTGATTGATCGTTGGTTAGATCTTGACACCCTAGGGTGCGATGCCTAAAATTTCGCGTCCTCCTGTTGTTGGGAGGCAGATTTTTCACCTTACGAAAGTAATATTCAGGAGCTATTTAATGGCAACTATTAACCAGTTGGTACGTAAGCCACGTGCTAAGCAAGTTGTAAAAAGCAACGTGCCAGCACTAGAAGCGTGCCCACAAAAACGTGGTGTATGTACTCGTGTTTACACTACTACACCTAAAAAACCGAACTCAGCATTACGTAAAGTATGTCGTGTTCGTCTAACAAACGGTTTCGAAGTAACATCATACATCGGCGGTGAAGGTCACAACCTTCAGGAGCACTCAGTTGTTCTTATCCGCGGTGGTCGTGTTAAAGACTTACCGGGTGTTCGTTACCACACTGTTCGTGGTGCACTTGACTGTGCAGGCGTTAATGACCGTAAACAAGGTCGTTCTAAGTACGGTGTGAAGCGTCCTAAGTCTTAATGGATTCCGTTAAGTAAGGCCAAACACTAAAATTATTTAATTTTGAAGAAACTGAAAAGTTTTGGATAACCTGAAGAAGACAACGGAGATAATCCATGCCACGTCGTCGCGTAATCGGTCAGCGTAAGATCCTTCCAGATCCTAAATTCAAATCAGAATTGCTGGCAAAATTCGTTAACATCCTTATGGTTGACGGTAAAAAATCTACTGCAGAAAAAATTGTTTACTCTGCACTAGAAACTATGGCTGAGCGTTCTGGTGAAGAACACCTAGCTGTATTTGAAAAAGCTCTTGAAAATGTACGTCCAGCGGTAGAAGTTAAGTCTCGCCGTGTGGGTGGTTCAACTTACCAGGTGCCTGTAGAAGTACGTCCAGTACGTCGTAATGCACTAGCTATGCGTTGGTTAGTTGAAGCTGCGCGTAAGCGTGGTGAAAAATCTATGGCTCAGCGTCTAGCAGGCGAAATGCTTGATGCGGCTGACAACAAAGGTTCTGCTGTTAAGAAACGTGAAGACGTTCACCGTATGGCAGATGCGAACAAAGCGTTCGCACATTACCGCTGGTAATATAGCTGGTAATACCGCTTGGGCACGGCAGGTTTTCCTGCTGTGCCTAAACCATATTCTAAGGTTCACCTTAGTAAGAGGATACAACCGTGGCACGCAAAACGCCTATCGAGCGCTACCGTAATATTGGTATCTGTGCTCACGTTGACGCCGGTAAAACAACAACGACCGAGCGCATCCTGTTTTATACAGGCCTATCTCACAAGATTGGTGAAGTACACGACGGCGCTGCTACTATGGATTGGATGGAGCAGGAGCAAGAACGTGGCATCACGATCACCTCTGCTGCAACAACCACCTTTTGGCGCGGTATGGACAAGCAGTTCGACGAGCACCGAATCAACATCATTGATACTCCAGGACACGTAGACTTCACCATTGAAGTTGAACGTTCACTACGTGTATTAGATGGTGCTGTTGTTGTGTTCTGTGGTTCTTCAGGTGTAGAGCCTCAGTCAGAGACTGTATGGCGTCAAGCTGATAGATACGAAGTACCACGCATGGTTTTCGTTAACAAGATGGACCGTACTGGTGCCGATTTCCTTCGTGTTATCGAGCAAATTAAAACCCGTCTTGGCGCAAACCCAGTACCTATTCAACTGAATATTGGTGCTGAAGATGAATTTAAAGGTGTAATTGACCTGATCAAAATGAAGGCCATTAACTGGTCAGAAGTTGATCAAGGGACTAGTTTTACCTATGAAGACATTCCTGCTGAGTTATTAGAAGAAGCAGAAGAATGGCGCATGAATTTAGTTGAGTCTGCCGCTGAAGCGAATGACGAACTAATGGATAAATACCTTGAAGAAGGCGAACTGACTGAAGCTGAAATTAAAGCTGGTCTTCGTCAACGTACACTCAACAACGAAATCGTACTCGCGACTTGTGGTTCTGCATTCAAGAACAAAGGTGTTCAGGCAGTACTTGATGCAGTTGTTGATTTCCTTCCTTCACCAACAGAAGTAAAAGCAATTACTGGTGAAGATGAAAACGGTAACCCTGTTGAACGTCACTCAGATGACAATGAACCTTTTGCAGCTCTTGCGTTCAAAATTGCAACAGACCCGTTTGTAGGTACGTTAACATTCATGCGTGTTTATTCTGGTGTTGTAAATTCAGGTGATACTGTCTTTAACAGCATTAAAGATAAACGTGAACGTTTAGGTCGCATTGTTCAAATGCATGCGAATAAGCGTGAAGAGGTCAAAGAAGTGCGTGCTGGCGATATCGCTGCAGCTATTGGCCTTAAATTTGCGACAACAGGTGACACCCTATGTGATCAAAATCATAAAGTGATTCTTGAGCGCATGGACTTCCCTGAACCAGTAATTCAGATCGTTGTTGAGCCTCGTTCAACAGCCGATCAGGATAAGATGGCAATCGCGCTAGAAAAATTAGCGATGGAAGATCCATCTTTCCGAGTAGAAATTGATAATGAATCTGGCCAGACATTAATTTCTGGTATGGGTGAACTTCACCTTGATATCATTGTTGATCGAATGAAACGTGAATTTAGCGTTGACTGTAATGTGGGTAACCCACAAGTTGCTTACCGTGAAAGTATTCGTGGTACAACGGAAGTCGAAGGTAAATTCATTCGACAAGCTGGTGAAACGGGTGGGCGTAATCAATATGGTCACGTTTGCTTACGATTAGAACCAACTGAGCCTGGTGAAGGTTTCGTATTCGTAGATGAAATCGTGAATGGTAGCGTGCCGAAAGAGTATATCACGGCTGCTGCGATTGGTATCGAAGAACAAATGAAGAGTGGTGTGCTTGCTGGCTACCCAATGGTTGATGTTAAAGCAACGCTGTTCGACGGTTCATTCCACGAAACTGATTCTAACGATATTGCATTTAAAATCGCAGGTTCAATGGCATTAAGACAAGGTGCGCTACAAGCAAACCCTGTATTGCTTGAGCCTATGATGAAAGTTGAAATTACCACGCCTGAAGATTGGATGGGTGATGTTGTTGGCGATCTTAACCGTCGTCGCGGCATGATCGAAGGTATGGACGAAGGCAATGCGGGTATTAAAATTATTCGTGCACAAGTTCCATTATCGGCAATGTTTGGCTATGCAACTGATTTGCGTTCAGCAACACAAGGCCGTGCGTCTTATTCTATGGAGTTTAGCGAGTACGCTGAAATGCCAAAGAATGTTACTGACAAAATTATTGCAGAACGTAACTAATTTCATTATTGCGTCGATGGCTATTGACGCATAAAATACAAACTTCAGAGCCGTCCCCGACCTAGTAGGGGGCGTATCTTAACTAGGAAGGAACACAATTGTGTCTAAAGAAAAATTTGAACGCGTAAAACCGCACGTAAACGTTGGTACTATCGGTCACGTTGACCACGGTAAAACAACTCTAACTGCTGCTATCTGTACTACACTTTCAAAAGTGTACGGTGGTGCTGCTCGTGACTTCGCATCAATCGATAACGCTCCAGAAGAGCGTGAGCGCGGTATCA